>JALWYX010000029.1 GCA_027078415.1 Thermoanaerobaculia bacterium | reverse complement strand
TAAGTATTCTGTGTATATAACAGAAGATATTTCTTCTATTGATAGTTTATATCAGTTTGTTATTCCTGGTGGATCTTTTAGCTACGTTGGAGATTTGGTTGTTAGAGACGATTGTAGGGTTGAAGTTGATAGTTTTAGTTATAAAGGTATCGATTTTGAGTTTGTTTTATCCAGTGATGAGATAGTTGACGATCTTGTAATAAGCCTTGTTAAGAAAACAGATGGAGATAGTGTACCTGAGGGTTTTTGTTACGGTCAGGCTAAAGAGAATAGGTTGAAATGCAGCAAATTACCTGAAGGTGAATACACACTGTTTGCTTATAGTTATAGCAAAGGGTACTTTGGTCCTTTGAGAATATCTCTCTACGCTAACGCTCCCCCTTTCTACGCTAAGTTGAAAAAAGGAGTCGATATTGCTGTTAAAGCTGTAGATAAAAAAGGTGAAATTCTGGATAAGAAACGTACCAATACATCCCTTGGAGCTTTTTTGCACACCTACGACTGGATCCTTGTTGGATATGGTAAAAACTATTCTGAGAATACTACTCAACAAAAGTGGATTATTAAAAATGTTGCCCCTAAAGCACATAGCTTTGTTTTTGCTGTACCTACCCATAGAACCTATCTCTCCTCCTATCTTTTCTACTCCAGCTATCCTAAGAAGTTTGAAGAGGGTATAGATGAGGTTACTTTGACTTTTCTACCTGCTGGTGCTGTAGCTTTAACGTCCGATGTTCTAAAAAAGCGTTTTAAGTCTGCATATCAACTCAGATTGTGCGAAAAATCTCTGGGATGCCTGCCACCAGGGTTTATCTACAAAAACGCATTTTTAGTATGGCCAAAAAATGCAGATGATTTCGGTATTTTTCTACTGCCTCCTGGTAAATACAAGTTTGTCTGGCTTGCAGCTCCCGGTGGTAAAAAGCTGGAGACTAAATGGTTTGAAGTAGATGAAGGTGAAGTTACAAAAATAGATGATACTTATTTTGAAAAATAGAGCATTTAGTAATCGAAAATTAAAGTTCTACACAAACTAGCCTCTAAATTCTCTAAATCCACTCCTTAAATAAATTGCTCAAATGAGTTTTTAGATTTGGAACTGAACATCACATGTTGGTTGATAAAGTCTATAAATTAGAAGAACCACAAAAATTTTTTAATCCAAAATTCATTAATAAGTTTATAGCAGTTCACTAGTACAAACTGTATAAATAGTTAAAATTTATAGATGAATAATGTAACAGTTGTAGTTCATAAAACTGGCTACAACACTTCAGCAAAATTTCTAACATCTTAACACTATAAGGGAAATAAAATTTTACTTTCAAACTCAGCGCCATAAATTTACCTGGAGTTTCTAAAACTACTTTTAACACTACAGAGAGCATTTTGTTAAGTGTATAAAGCAAAGTTCGATCAACTTTATCGAGTAGCAAAAATTACATTTATATGCGTAGAATAATTTTTCATCCGTGATAACCGATCAGGTACAAACGAAAAGAAAGGTGTCCTTTAAATCCAAATATCAGTTTCAGGTAGAAAATCTATTTTCAACCCATCATATAGATACGCATCTCTTGCATTAAACCTACTAACGAATAGGTAAAATATAAAACAGGGAATAATAAGCATTAGATAAAGTGCAAATGTTCACTTTAAATTTAGTTTTTTGAGTGTAATTAGAGGATATAGAGTGAGAGAGCGATCACCGTGGCTTGACCCGTGGACTTTTCAAGGTGCTGTAACAGTAACTATAAGTTTTTTCTTTTTCTTTTTCTTTGTAGATGGGTCGAAAGTATTTATGACCCACGGCTCGGGCAAAGTTGTTCAAAAGTACCGCTACAGGTCATTTATGGTAGATAATCCCTTTAAGAAAGGTGATCTGTATGTAAGAACGGACTCAAACAACGAGATTTTAATCCCAAGTAGTAGGAAATTATGGAAAACTATTAAGGTAGGAGATTACATCAGAAAAGAAAAGAGAAGTTGGAAATACGTTATAAACACTCAATCTTACAACGCCTTATTCCCTTTTATCTTCCAATTATTTATTTGGTCAATCGTCGTCTTTTTCATGATACTTATTCTAGGCTCTTTCATGAAGAAAAGAGAGTATTCAAAAAAAGCTTAATCCAACTTATCTATTGCTTGTTGAGTATAACAAGTTCTAAAGGAGAAAAGCTCTAAAAGTATACATTATGGGTAGATCTGCTATATACACACCCCTACCTAAAAAAACGTATACACAAGATTAAACAAGAACGCACAGCTTAGGAGAACGATACGATATCTAAATCTTCAGATAATTCCTACGCACACCAGTGTCAAAGAATAGCATAAGACATTATATATAAAGCTAACAAAAAACCTTTTTACCACCAACTCAAACTTAACGGTTTGCAAAAAATGCACAACCTAAAAATTTGGCACATTAATATATCCCAGCAAATACTCCATCAATTAAATATCGTGTTCCTGTAAAACTATCAAATATTTTTTGACCCCTCTAAACCTCCCTGTGGTACTTATCCACTACCGCTGTTGAAAATAATCGATCTTCAAGTTAAACTTGAACAAGAAGCTTTTTTTATTTTAATACCCTTTTGCTCACTTTGAGCAAAAGGGTAGAGGTTAAAGGAGGTTTTAATATGGATATAAAGAGTCATATTAAGAGTGATATTCCTCTTTACGAGGTATACGAGAAGGTTAAGAGTTTAGTTCCTTTAGAGGAATGGTTTATTAGTGCGGAGTATATAGAGGAGATAAACCGTCTAAAGAGAGAAAAAGGTGCTGTTATACTAGCTCATAATTATCAGACTCCCGATATATTCCACGGTGTTGCTGATATAGTAGGTGATTCGTTGGCTTTAGCGCAGAAAGCTAAGGAATCGGATGCTGATATTATCGTTTTGTGTGGAGTACACTTTATGGCGGAAACTGCTAAAATAGTAAATCCTTCAAAGAAAGTGTTGATACCTGACCTGGAAGCTGGTTGTTCTCTAGCTTCTTCTATAACAGCTCAGGATGTTCGTAAACTCAGGGAAAAATACCCTGGGGTACCTATTGTGGCGTATGTTAACACAACAGCTGAAGTTAAAGCTGAAGTAGATATATGTTGTACTTCTGCTAATGCTGTGAAGGTAGTTGAATCTTTAGGAAGTGATAGAGTTATATTCTTACCAGATAAATATTTAGGAAAGTGGGTAGCCCGTCAGACAGGTGTTGAGATTATATTGTGGGATGGAACTTGCGAAGTACACGAGAAATTCACTGCAGAGGAATTAAAATGTATGAAATCCCAATTCCCTGACCTCTACACACTTGCTCATCCTGAATGTGCACCTGAAGTTCTAGAATTAGCAGATTTTGTAGGGTCCACTTCCGGAATGATCAGGCACCTTTCACAAGTAAACAAACGTAGGGTAGCACTCATAACGGAATGCTCTATGGGTGATAACGTTATGGCGTATCATCCAGATAAAGAATTTATTAGAACTTGTAATATGTGTCCGCACATGAAAAAGATAACCCTCCAGAAAATAGTTCTATCTCTAAAAAAGGAACAGTTCGAAGTTAAAATAGATGAAAATACAGCCTCAAAAGCTCGAGAGGCTATAGAAAGAATGCTAAAAATAGGTAGATCGTAAACAGCTGTTCCTTGGCAAAAAATTACTTTTACGACATCACTGTAGTAGGAGCAGGTGCTGCAGCATTAGCGGCAGTATGGGGTTGCGTAAAAGAAGCAAAAATAGCTTTAGTTACAGGAAACCCTGCAAAAAATTCTACATACTTCGCGCAAGGAGGTATAGCTATAGCGACAGGAAAAGATGATTCACCTAAACTTCACGTCGAAGACACCTTGGAAGCTGGAAGATATATAAACAACAAACGTGCAGTAGAAATCCTAGCTACTGAAGGAATAAAGAGGGTATTACAGTTGGATCGTTACTACCCCTTTTTAGATAGAGATAACGGCATAATAAAACTTACCAAAGAAGGTGGTCATAGAAAAGCTAGAGTCGCTCACGCTAAAGGAGATAGAACAGGAAAATTTCTTAGAGAGTCTCTGATTAAAGTTATAACAAAAGAAAAAAATATAACTTTATTTCACTCCCAAGTAGAAAGTATACTTGCAGATGAAAAAGGAGTTGCTGGAGTTATAACTGACAGAGGCGAAAAAATAATATCGCGCGCAGTTATCCTTGCTACAGGAGGTATAGGAGCTCTATTTAAAAAAAGAACCTCTCCAAATAATTTGCAAGGAACTCTATATTCCCAAATAACAAAGCTAGGAGGTAATCTATCAGATATGGAATTTGTTCAATTTCACCCAACAGCGCTTAATATAAAATCTGCAACAAGATTGCCTCTTATCTCTGAAGCTGTTAGAGGAGAAGGTGCTATTATAGTAAATGCTAAAGAAAAACCCATAAACGTTAAACATCCTATGAGACACCTGGCACCTAGAGATGTATTAGCTCGCACTATTTGGGAGTATGAAAGTAAAGGTGAAAAACTTTTTCTCGATGCAAGAAAAATAAAAACTTTCCCTACACGTTTTCCATTTATATACGCCCTACTTAGAAAATTCGGTATAGACCCTAGCAAAGATTTAATACCCATAACTTCCAGTGTACACTACCATATGGGTGGAATAGAAACCGATGAAGAAGGCAAAACAAATATACCCGGTTTGTGGGTAGTGGGTGAAGCAGCAGCAACAGGAGTACACGGTGCAAATAGGTTAGGCAGTAACTCTCTCTTAGAATGCCTGGTATTCGGTTTTAGGGCAGGCAAAAGCGTTAATACACACATATATAATGAAACCTCTAGCAAGATTAAACCAACCTATATAAAAGAAAAACAAAACAGACACGATATCCGCTACATACGTGAAGAAATCTCAAACAGTGCAGGACTTATAAGAGACAAAGAAACTTTACTGAAAGCCATAGAGAAACTAAAACGCAAATATAGATCGTTTTACAATCTACCACCACAAGCATTTACAATCTATTCTGTGCTCCTTGCAGCACTCTTGCGAGAAGAAAGTAGAGGAGCTCACTTTAGAAAAGATTATACTGAAGAGAACGATAAATTTAAAACCAGATCTCATTTAAACCTAAAAAAACTTAAAGAATGGTGGAACAATTTATGAACACACACTACTGGGACCTTCAATTAATAGAAAAAGCCGTAGAAGAAGACTTAACAAACGGAGATATTACTACCGAAACAATAATAGATAACATAAAAGGCGAGGGGATAATAATAGCAAAGGAAAAAATGGTACTTTGCGGAGTAGACCTAGCAGTAGCAGTTTTTAAATATATAGATGATTCACTTGCTATAGTAAAGGAAAAAAATGACGGAGAGATGTTAAATATATCCGATAGGTTGATTAGAGTAAAAGGAAACGTTGCATCCATTTTAAAAGCAGAAAGAATAGCGTTGAATTTCCTAGCCAAACTTTCAGGAATAGCCACTACCACAAGAAAAATTGTAGAAAGCATTAAAAATACAAAAACAAAAATTTACGATACACGGAAAACAACTCCAGGATGGAGAACTTTGGAAAAATACGCCGTTCGTGTAGGAGGTGGATATAACCATAGAAAAAACCTTTCAGATTTTATTCTAATAAAGGATAACCACAAAGTAGCATGCGGTTCTATAAAAACCGCACTAGAAAAAGCATTAAGTAAAAAAGGTGAATATATTATAGAAGTAGAAGTAGAAAATATAGATGAACTAAAAGAAATACTTGATTTTCCCGTAGATATAGTAATGCTTGATAACTTTTCCATATCAGAGATAGAAGAAGCGGTAAAGATAGTAAAAGGTAAATTTCTACTGGAAGTATCGGGTGGAGTGACACCTGAAAACGTTACAAAAATAGCAAAACTAGGTGTTGATAGAATCTCTATGGGATATTTAACTCACTCAAGTAAATGGGTAGATATATCTCTCGAGCTAAAAATATACTGAAAAAACCATTTCTGCTAGATCTTTGCTTGGCTCTTCTAGTCTCACTAGGTGGATACAAAATTACCTACAAAAGCGTAAAAAGTGGGCTAGATCCATCCTACATCCTGGCTGTCAATTATGCGTTTGCAAACAAATTACAGTTCGGCAAAGAGATACTCTTTACGTACGGTCCTCTAGGCTTTCTAGCTTTTCCTCAACCTATAAAAAAAAATATTCTACTAGCTAATCTCACTTTACTAGCCATTTTATTTGCTTTCTCCTTTCTTATAATCAACCAAACAGAAAACGAAAGAGGTAATAACCTTGCAAAAAAAATCTATATTGCCTTATATCTACTGCTATTTTTCAAACTCACAAGGTATAACAATCCATTCTTTTTTTTCTACCTTGTACCTACCTCCTTTTTAACAATCTATTTCATAAAAAATAATACAAACCTATTATACGCCTCTCTAGCAGGATCCATATTTGCAATTTCTTCTCTCGTTAAAATAAATTTCACTATAAAACTGATTTTGCTAATAACAGGATTTCTCATAATCACAAGAAAAACTTCTATAGCAATAGTAACTCTTATATCTTACTTCATTGCATTTTTACTGTACTGGTACACTATCTACGGTAACCTACAAGGAATAGGCAATTACTTTACCTATATCCCAGAGTTTATAAAATCTTACAGAAACATGTCTCTAAACGTAAGAGAATACTTCTTTAACTATTACTATATAGCAGCGTTACTGTTTTTACTTTTCACCTTGTTTACCAAGAACAAAGTAATAAGAAACTTTATTCTATTTCAAATACCTGTATTTGTTGCTATAGTTAATTATTCAACTATAAGAGGAGATCACGTTGATGTAGGAGTAGGAAACCTTATTACTTATACTTTGTTTCTTATAATAGTGATAAAAATAATCACAGAAAACATTGAAATATCAAAAAAATACCTATTTATTGGAATCTTTGTTTTTTACACCTTATCTTTACCTTTAACATATAAAAACCTTAACTCTTTTTTTAATATAGAACGTTACTACGAACAAGCAAGAGCTACAAGTCTTAAGCAAGGTAAAAAAGTAGCTGTATCTGATGAGATAATGGCTCTTGTAAAGAACGACCTTCTAGATATATATCCTTGGGAAATATCACCAGTATATTTCCAATCATTAAATTGGCAACCAAGACCCGTATTCCAATCTTACATAGCTACAACAAAAAAACTTGATCTTTTAAACGCACAATTCTTCCATTCAGAAAAAGCTCCAAGATGGTTGCTTTTTGCCAAAAAAAGACCCCCATGGAATATACCCCAAACAGGAAAGGAAGTAAAGAGCATAGATGGACGCTACCTTTTTAACGATGAACCAAGCACAGTTTTGGAAATTGTAGACCATTACATACCTGTAATAGATAGCAAAGAATGGGTTCTTTTACAAAAGGATCCAAAACACGATCTTATTGGCCAAACAATAAAAACGGAGGTACTCAAAAGCACAACCACAAGAGTGCCTCAAGGAGAATACTTAATTCTAAGAGCCAACCTCTATATAAAGCACTCGTTTAAATTCCTCCTTACTAGATACTTACTAAGGGAACCTCCAAGCCATCTTATAGTACTATTTAGTGACAACACGAGCAAACGTTACCGATTTGTGCCGGATGCTGCGACAAGAGGTATATGGATCAATCCTTTTTTCGTTAGGCTCTTTAGAACAAAAAATGTCCAAGCGGTTTCTTTTCATATACCTCTATCTCCCAATTCGATAACAGTGGAATGGGTAGAATACCGTAAAACGTCTACAGGAAAAACTCTCTTAGATCATATAATTAAAAGATAGTTCCTCAATTAAACCAAATAAGTACCAAAACACACATATATACAAAAATTCTCTCTTAGAAAATTAAGAAGAGTAGTTGCACACCAGATATATATTGTCCAATCAACTATTTAGAATTAATATATACTATCAACTTCTTAATCTTCTTGGTGTAGATATCGATTTTTTTTCTATTATTAATATTAAATAGTGTTTAGCAAACCTTAAACTTTAAAACAACACAAGCACTACTTAGTTTAGATTACTTTGTAGATAGAATTTATAAATATTTCTCTAGATTAAGCGATATATAGCAATGTATTCTATTTTCTACAATAAAATCTCTCTTACTATTTTTCCTTTTTTCATTTCATACACTCTCTGTACCAAGTCTGGAACAAAATCCAGTTCGTGTGTCGTTATTACAAGAGAATCAAAATTCCCTTTACTTTTTATAAGAGATGATACTACATTCTCTTTGCTAACTATATCTAGAGCTGTAAAAGGTTCATCCATAACGAGCAACTTAGGTTTAAATAAGATGGAACGTAATATACTTATACGCTGAAGTTGCCCACGAGACAATTCACGGGGTAATCTATCTAAAATATCTGGTTCAAGATCTATCAACTCCAAAAGCTCTAGAACTCTAGAAAAACTTATCTTATGAGTATGAGTGATCTCTTCTAAAGAGTGACGTAAGGTATAGTAAGGATTAAAACTATTCTCTATATGTTGAGGTACTATCTGTCTTTTGGTAGCTAATTTTCTCCAATCCATTTTTTTTGTATAAAGATAACCGTCTAGCACAACTTTTCCCTTAAATATATATAAAAAACCTGCTATTAGATTAACAAACGAGCTTTTACCGGCTCCCGATTCTCCTACTATAGCTACAAAATCGTTCGCTTGAAGAGAGAAATCTAACGATTTAAGTAAATATACCTTCCCAAACGGTTTACTTAACCCTGCCGTTACGTTATCTATCTTTAGAAGCACTTAGAAAGTATCGCAAAAAATCTTCAACTTTTCCAAATCTATTCAGAGTTTCTTCTAAGCTAGATTTAAAAATCAGTTCCCCTTTATCTATAACTGCAACTCTATCCAATCGTCTTATAAGTTTAGGATCATGAGTAGCTATAACTAGGTTCTTCCTGGACTGTAATATACTATCTACTACGACTTCTCTAGTAGTGTAATCTAAAAAATTGACAGGTTCGTCTAGCAAAGTAAAAACTGTCTCTTGTGAAAGCACAAAAAAAAGAGCAACTCTTTGTAGTTCCCCACCTGACAATCTAGGTGGGTAGGATTCCAAAATTCTTTTAGGATTATCAAACCAATTAGTCGGTAGACTCACAATCTCTCTTTTTATCTTTGTAAGAGGATCAAATAATGCTCCACTCTCTTGAGGTAAATAGTTAAAATACCTTCTTTTATATCTGAGATCAATCGGTAACTTTAATATGTCACAACCGTTTAGAAAGATATTACCTTTGATCTCGAGTGATTTAGGCAATATTGAAGCTATAGCTTTAAGAAGTGTAGTTTTTCCTGCACCTGAACTACCTACTATAGCAGTTTTTCCCTTCTGAATCTCAAGGTTTATATCTTTTAAAATATATTTTTCACCACAATATACAGATAGATTAACAATTCTCAGCATTTTTAATGAACCAATTTACCACCCCAGCAACTCCAAACCCTGTACCTTCACTTTTATCTCCTTCTACATAAGCAGGTCCTGCAATATCAAGATGTGCCCATTCTTTAGTATTTTTTATACTGTACTCAAGGAACGCGGCAGCTGTACACGCTCCTCCCCATCTGCCCCCTACGTTTCTTATATCGGCATGAACAGATTTAAGTTTATCTCTAAATATTTGATCTAACGGCATACGCCACATTTTCTCTCCATATTCTTCTCCAGCTTCTATAAGATCTTTAGCTAAAGAATCAGAAGGAGTGAACAAACCGGCAATCTCCTCTCCCAACGCCACTACACACGCCCCTGTAAGGGTAGAAAATTCAACTATATTTGTAGGTTTTTCACTGTCAGCAAGGAATAAAGCATCAGCCAAAAGTAACCTTCCCTCTGCATCTGTATTTTGAATTTCAACTCGCAATCCGCTTTTTAAAGTTATAATATCTCCCGGCCTGTAACTTTTCCCATCCGGCATGTTAAAAGCGAAAGGAAGGAAAACCTTCAGATGAAAAGGTAGTTTTAAACGAGAAACAGCATTAAAAATTGCTAGAGCTACACATGCTCCAGATTTATCAAATTTCATCTCGTGCATAGATTTAGGCAGCTTTAAAGATATACCTCCTGTATCAAAAGTAACACCTTTCCCAACAAGACAGACTCTCTTCTCACCACCTTTCCATTCCAATACAGTAAGATTTGGAGGATCGTAGGCACCTTTGCCTACTGCAAGAATTCCTCCCATACCCTCCCTTTCCAATCTATCCATCTCCCAAACCTCACCCCTGCCTCCTACCTCATCAGCAACAGCAAGAGCCCTTTCGGCCATCCAATCCGGAGTGGCTACGTTGGGAGGAGTATTCTGAAGCTCACGAGCCAAATAAACTGATGAAGAGATAATCTTCGCTATCTCAAAATTTTCAGCTCCTAAAGAAGAACTTATTATATTTACAGACTCTATCTTATTACGCGATGCTTCTTTTCTATAAATGTCAAAAGAAAAGAAAGCCTGGCAAAAAACATTTATTGCAGGAACAGCTAACTTACTATCTTCTATCAAATCTGAAACTAAGTTAAAGCTATCAATTTTATAATACCCAACAACCTCCCTTAATTTACCAGCTACCTTCTTAAGACCGAAGATAGGATTACCGTAGTTGTCGGAGAACCTGAAAACTATAACTACACTATCCTCTATATGACAATGGAAAGCATTACTTTGTAGCCATCTTTTAGAATAAGATACTACCTTCTTTACGTTTTCAGGTAAAATATCTACCAAACGATCTGAGAGCGAACTATAAACTATCAAATAATGTTTTAGAGGTGTAGCATTGAGCGTCAGTTGCATCCGAATCCTCCTTAAAAATTTATTTGAAGATACAAGTTTATAGTATTTTATATCTTTGGAGGAAAATTTTGATTACAAGTTTAGATAAAGTATCCTATTTCCTAAATTCCCTAAGAGGAAGATTCAATTTTATACTTTGTGAAGATGAAGTGTTGCTATTTTTGCCTCACATATTCCAATCGTTGTTTCTCCCTACAAGAATATTTCTAAAAGACGAAATGAAAGGAACTTTTCTAGGATACCCTGTACTAGAAGATATCCCAGCTTTTGAATTAAGAAAAAGATTACGCACCTTTATACAAATGGAGGAAAAAGTTCAAATCGCAAAGTTTTTTGGTCATAAATGGAACACAGACCACTACATAAAGGCGAAAAGTAGCTACCTATCTCTATTAAAAAGAGCAATGGAAAATACAATGGTAGCCGACTTTGGAAGAGGACTACCTAATCTTTTCTGGATATACCATTCAATAGACATAGCTGACTGTTTCTTTGAATCCGACCTGAGAATAAGAAGATATAAAGTTCCATTAAGAGAAAGTTACTTTCTAAAATTCAAAGCTTACTTTAGGTTTATAGACTCTATACTCACAATGATTTACGACCTGGTACACACTTTAGCTACCCGACTAGAACTCGACGAGAACAAACTTTTCCCATCTATACTTACGCTCATGAAGGATAATGTCATTATCTTCACAGAAAGATATATAAGCAAAGAATTAACAGAACTAATACCTTACCTATCATACCTAGGAGTAGAAGGGAAAGAGTTTATACTAAAAATAAAGACCATATTCCAATCCCTTTCCAAAGATATTGGTAAAAACGATCTCATCAGGGAATTGCTAGAGGAACAATGTAACAACACTCAAAATAGCGCTTCTATAGACTACGGTCAAAGTAGAATCTCCATTTTCAAAATAGGACTGATAAGAAAAATAGCAAAACTTGCCACCAATAATATACTTACTTCAAGAGAGGTAGCTTTATGGGAAAATCTTCTAGTTAAGCTCAAAGAATACGAACTCCTTTTAGCTCTGCGTAACCTATGTACTCCGGTGAAAAAGGATGAGAAAGGCTCTTTGTATGCTAAAAAGATGCTAACCAGCTCCACATGGGTTGGTTTTGAGGATGAACCTTTGTCCGATCAAACTAGACCTATAGACTTTTTCTCTCCCTGGATAATAGATCCAGAAGTAAAAAGAGTAGGGTTTATTTACGATTTAGCTAACTTCTCTAAAATAGTTTCCTCAGTTAAAAGGATGGGTAAAAGAGATCAATATAAAGCTCTTAACTACCTAGCTAGATTTCAATCAAGAATAAGAGAAATAGCTAGTGAATACAGATTGATCCAAGAAAAATATTTGGGAGACGGGGAACTATTCTCAGCTAGAGAAGCTTGGAGGGCACTTCTTGCTGCTATAGATACCCAAAGATACTACGTAAAGATGAAAAAGGAAGGAATAATTTTCAATAGAGGCATAAGAATTGCTCTAAACTACAGTGTATATAATTTGATTCCATTTACTACACGAACCACCACAGGGATACCAGAGATAAAATACGAATTTTTTGGAGAAGGAATAGTAGAATTAAGTAGGCTCATCACAGGCAAAGCCATGCAAGAGATAGAGGAAGTAATAAATCTGATGCTAAATTTAGGATTTGAAGAAAAAACTGTACATAATTTTTTTGCTCCTCTTATTGTTAACGATGAAAACCCTGTAGATAAAAAAGAAGAAGAACGTGATTTTTTTGCATATCTTAACAAAAATGGCACTTTGATAAATGAAGGAATAGTGGCAACCAAAGATTTTATAAAACGTCTTTCGTTAGAAAGGAGATATTCTAAACTGGAAAAGGTAAACCTGTGGGAACACTCTTTTATTGCTTTCGTTGTAACGTTCTCAAATAGAATATATTCAATAGGTGTACGAAAGCTGGGAACCGCGAAATTTAAGGGAGTAGAAAAGTTGGAAGTCTACGAGATAATAGATCTGGATCATGTAGAGGAAGATATTATAAAAGAATCTCTTACAGACTCTCACGACCTTTATTCACAAGTAGAAAAATGGTTTCTTAGGGATTCAATGGGAATAAAGTAAGGAGGTAAAAATATGAAACAACTTAAAGAGATGCTTATTTTTTCCGAAGGAGCACTAAAACAGACAAACCTTCCATTACCAGTTTTCAAAAGAGGAAAAGTACGCGATATATACGATTTAGGTGAAAAACTTCTTATAGTAGCTACCGACAGAATTTCAGCGTTCGACTATCCACTGGATCCTCCTATACCGATGAAAGGTGCTATTCTTACCAAGTTCTCAAAATTCTGGTTTAAAAAGATAGATATTGTTGAAAATCACCTGCTATCCACACCACTTACAGATATAGAAAAGTTGACTGAGTTACCAAAAGAGATGTTAGATTTCTTAGAACAGAGAAGTATGATAGTAAAAAAGTGCGAAGTTATACCTTTTGAATGTGTAGTACGTGGTTATTTGGCAGGTAGCGGATACAGAGATTACAAAAAAACCGGGAAAGTATGCGGCATTGCGCTACCGGCAGGACTCAAGAAAGCAGCTAAACTACAAGAACCCATATTTACACCTGCTACCAAATCTGACACAGGCGATCTAAATGTAGACTTCGCATATATGCAGAACAAATTAGGAAAAGATTTAGCTACACAACTTAAGGATATCTCTATAAAAATCTATTTAACAGGCTACAAATACGCGTACAAAAAAGGATTCATACTAGCAGATACAAAACTAGAATTTGGACTGCTAGATGGTAAAGTTATTCTTGTAGATGAGCTGTTAACCCCAGATTCTTCAAGATACTGGGACGTAAATGAATGGGAAGAAGGAAAAGAACCTAACTCTTTTGATAAAGAGTTTGTAAGAAAATGGTTAAAAGACAACTGGGATAAAAACTCACCACCACCTAAACTTCCTAGAGAAGTAGTAGAAGGTACAAAGGAACGTTACACCCAAGCCCTAAAAAGAATAACAACAGATCTCTAAAAGCCGGTACACAAAAAATCTATATTCAACAATGTTACAGCAAGAGAATAGAGGTAAAAAGTATAAGGTAAAAACAAAGATCGACAACTAATATACAGTTTAAAATCTTACAAAGATAACAAATATCTATATTGCAACAGACTAAATCTCAATTTTGTATAAAGAACAAACCGATTCCCTTGCTCTTCTTAATTAAGAACAGCATAAAGCATATTACATAAAAAGTAGGTTATTAAATGAACAACATCGTTACTAGTAAAAGAGAAAAAACGTGGAAAATAGTTTCTCTACTCAACAACTATTTGTATGAAGGTAATGTGTACAATTCTTCGACAAGAACTTTGGTGTATTTTAAAAGGGTGCACAACAAAATGTGCAAACCGAAAAAAGATCTGTATAAAGTAAAGTATATTCAAAGGTATCTTTAAATTTTCCTTACTCTTTTCCACATATAGACCTTTACCTTGGAAAGTTAATCAGCTTTTTTCTATACTTCTAAAAGGAATCGCTATGTTGATAAATATTTCTCAATTTAGCCGGCAGACTCTTACATACTTTTAGAGAACTAGTAATACAGCAAATATTACCACGCTATTTTCCACTACAATTGAAACACCTTTTAAGCTAACTGAAAATTGATGTAACAACCATAGATTCGAGAATCTTTATTAGAGTATTTGATTAATAACAGAAAGGTAATGAAGGTAGTTTATAGAATATTAGGGTATAGAAAAATTTATCTCTCGATGAAAAGATGCGAGTAATTTTTTGGGGGTTATAATAGTATAGTTGTAGGATTTATAACAAAAGCTCGTAATATATAAAACCATAAAAATTGCTCTCGCCCCTGTATTACGCAACTAATAAGAGAGAAAATTTTTGTTCAAGGATATGGGGAAATTTTTAGTTAATAAAGTTAGCTCTTCTTTTTGTTTACCAAAGTTATCAGATTGCTTTCTAATCGACTCTAATATACAAAAGCAAATCCCACTTTTCTGAATACGACTTACTCCTTATCTTCCCTCCATGCCGGGGGTGGGACTCGAACCCACAAGCCTTTTCAGGCAATGGATTTTAAGTCCACCGCGTATACCATTTCCGCCACCCCGGCTTTCCTCTCTAAAAATTGTACATAAAAAAGATAAAAAGTAAAATAAGTTTGGAATGGTAGAAACCGTAAAAAGTGTGGATATATTCAGCGATGAAGCTGAAAGAGCGGTATTAGGGGCAGTTTTCGTAGAACCTTCACTTTTTCATACGGTTAGTGCCAGACTCCAAGTAGAAGATTTTTACTTGGCCAGACATAGAAAAATCTATGCTGCTATGATAGAAGTTGTAAATAAAGGAAGTCCTATAGATATAATAACGGTTCAGTCTGTACTAGAAGAGAAACAGGAATTACAAAATGTAGGAGGGGTTGCCTATTTAGCTGCTCTGGATACCTTTTTGCCTGATATTACTAGAATCGAAGCGTACATAGACATAGTAAAAGAGAGAGCTTTACGTAGAAGAGTAATATTAACGTGTCAGAAAATCATTGAAGGTTGTAGGAGTGGTGATTTTTCGGCTCAAACTGCTTTAGCCGTTGCAGAAAAGGAAATTTTGCTGTTAGGTGAAGAGGCGGTTTCCAAGAATTTCATTCACATAGGAGAACTGGTAGACAAGGTTTTGGACGAACTCGAAGAAAAAACAAAGAAAGGATCTTACGCTCCTTTAGCTGGTCTTCCTACAGGGTTCTACGATCTTGACACTCTTACACATGGGCTTATACCAAGCAATCTCGTTGTATTAGCTGGCAGACCAGGAATGGGAAAAACTAGCTTAGCTATAAATATAGCTCAATACCTAACTATTGTAGAAGATAAGCCTATAGCTTTCTTTTCCCTTGAAATGAGTGCTAATGAAATATTTTACAGGGTTCTATCTTCCGAATCTGAAGTACCTTTATCAAAGCTGCGTAGTGGAAACCTATCGCACGAGATGTGGGAATCGATAGAAAAAATATCGGAACGCATTAAACAAGCTCCATTTTACATAGATGATACTCCTTCACTCTCTCTTTTCGAGTTAGCATCCAAATCTAGAAAACTTAGGTACGAGAAAGGAATAGAACTAGTAATAATAGATTACCTGCAGCTTATGCACGCAGGAGGTAAATTCGAGAACCGTAACCTAGAGATTTCAGCCATAAGCCGAGGATTAAAGCAGTTGGCTAAAGAACTTAATATACCTGTAGTGGCTCTTTCACAACTATCTAGACAACCTGAAAAACGAGGAAAAGACAAAAGACCCCAACTTTCAGATTTACGTGAATCTGGATCTATAGAACAAGATGCAGATATAGTTCTATTTGTATATAGACCTGAAGTTTATGAAACAAATGAAGAGAAACGAAGAAATCTAGAGGGTCAAGGCGAAATTATAATAGCAAAACATAGAAACGGACCGTTGGCTACAGTTAAGGTAGCATTTATAAAACAGATATCAACGTTCAAAAACATAGCTCCAGACTATTACTTTTAAATATGCATTACTCTCGTTCATCATGGATAGAAATAGATCTAGAATCTCTTTTTAATAACATAAAAAAACTCAAAAAAATCACAGGCAGAAAGATAATAGCTGTTGTAAAAGCAGACGCTTATGGACACGGAATAGAGATAGCTCAATATATGGAAAAAAAAGTTTCTATGTTCGCTGTAGCCACAGTAGAAGAAGGGATTAACTTAAGAGAATTAGGAATAAAAAAACCTATACTACTCCTAGGCAATCTAGAAATATCGTGTTTAGACGAAATATCTAACTTTGACTTAACACCAACTATCGCTTCTTTACATTCCATCAAAACTTTAAGGAAATACTTAGAAACAAACGGAGGTATGATAGCTACACACCTTGAGATCGATACTGGAATGAATAGGACAGGGGTAAAACCTTCACAACTAGAAAAAGTGTTTGAACAATTACAAAGTAGTGCCATTAAAATAACTGGAATCTATTCCCACTTTGCGTGTGCAGACACACCTGAAGCAAAAGAAAACAAAGAGCAACTTACCACTTTTCAAAAGCTCATAAGTAAAATACCGTTTAACAAAGTAATACTTCATATGGCAAATTCAGCTGCAGCTCTTCATATTCCTGAAAGCAGATTCGACATGGTACGTGTAGGAATAGCGCTTTATGGGGTGGATCCTGCTGGCATTTTCAAATTTAATCCGGTAATGAGAGTAAAGGGCAAAATAGTAGATATTAAAACCGTTTACAAGGGAGAGTATGTAGGATACGGAGCTAAGTTTAAAACAGAAAAAACAAGAAAGATAGCACTTGTTCCTATAGGATACGCTGACGGATTACCGTGGAATATACAATCAGCGTACTTCTTACTGAACGATAAACCTGTAAATCCTGTAGGAGCGATCTCTATGGATATGGTCACTATAGATATAACAGATATATCTGCTAAGGTCGGAGATGAAGTAGTGATTTTAGGTCCCGATCTATCAAAAAAGATAAGAGTAGAAACGTTAGCTCGTTGGGCACATACTATACCTTACGAAATATTGTGTAGATTCGGTGCTCGATTACCTAAAGTAGTAGTACCTGCAGAAGTTATATCTGAAAAAGTAATAGAACAGAAATAACAACTCCTATTAACAGAGTAATATATTAAGTAAAACATTTTTAAAAACTATCGAATAAAATAGTGCAGAAGAGGTTAATATCTTGAAAAATGAAATTAAAAATTCTCGCTTTCTTTTCTAAGATAGGTTCTCTTACAGAGCTATTTATATCTTTTATAAAATGGAGTTTTATACCACCTTTTGAAATACGAGAGCTAATAAGGCAAATGAACAAAATAGGTGTAGATTCTTTACCTGTAGTAGTCTTAACATCATCTTTTACAGGTATGGTTATGGCACTACAGACTTACTCCGTTCTTGTACGTTTTAGTGCAGAAGGATATGTAGGGTCGTTGGTAGGTTTATCTATGGTAAGAGAATTAGGGTGTGTACTTACAGCACTTGTAGTAGCGGGCAGGTGTGGATCATCTATGGGAGCAGAGATAGGAACTATGAAAGTAACAGAACAGATAGATGCTCTCTTGGCTATGGCAACTAACCCGATAAATTATTTAGTTGTACCGAGAGTGTGGGCAGCTACTTTAGTACTACCTATGTTGGTATCTATATCAAACGTTATAGGTATTTTGGGTGGTTACTTTATAACAGTAGGATTGATGGGAGCCAACAGTGCGTATTACTGGAAAGCTACATTTGAATTTATGTATTCAAGCGATGTAACTTCCGGACTTATAAAATCCGCGTTTTTCGGTTTTATCTTATCTATAATAGGTTGTCACGAGGGCTTGACAGCTTCTCACGGAGCCAAAGGGGTAGGAAAAGCTACAACAAGTGCCGTGGTCATAGGCAGCATCACAATATTAATAAGCGATTTCTTTTTAACAAAATTACTCTTTTAATGAAAATTAAAGTCTCCATCCAAAAAGTTACAAAAAGCTTTGGTAATCAAACAGTTTTAAACTCAATAAACCTAGATATATATGAAGGCGAAACATTAGTTATCCTAGGAAGATCGGGAGCAGGAAAAAGTGTTCTCCTAAAGCATATAATAGGACTTATAAAACCAGAAGAAGGGACCGTACTAGTTGATAACACACCAATATGGGAACTTTCAGACACAGAGTTGACCAGATTGAGGCGTAAATTTGGAGTATCTTTTCAAGAAGGAGCGCTTTTTGATTCATTAACAGTTTTCGAAAATGTAGCTTTCCCTTTACAGAGACTTACAGAAATGACTCCTACTACAATTAGAGATCGTGTTTTTGAATGTTTAACTATGGTACATATGGAAAAAAACGCTCACAAGTACCCTTCTGAACTCTCCGGAGGGATGAGAAGAAGGGTGGGATTTGCCCGAAGTATAGCACACTATCCGGAAATACTTCTTTTCGATGAACCTACAAGTGGGCTAGATCCTATAATGAGCACAATCATGACTCGGCTTATAGTAAAACTAAAAGAAAACTTACACGCTACCACGGTAGTTATAACTCACAATTTGAAAACAGCTTTTGAAATTGCAGATAGAATAGCTCTGTTGGCCAAGGGAAAGATAATAGTAATGGAAAAGGCAGAATTTAAAAAATCAAATGACCCCAGGATAAAACAGTTCTTATCGGGGGTCCCAGAAGGACCGTTAACAGAAGGAGAATGATAAATGAGACAAGTTTATCTAGGAATCTTCGTTAGCGTAGCTATAGGTTGTTTTGCATGGCTTATACTATCTGTTGAAAATTTAAAATCACCTTTTAGATCTCCTACTAATAGATACTTTGCAACTTTTGAATCAGCCATGGGGCTAATAAGAGGAGCCGATGTAAGAATAGCTGGTATAAGAGTAGGAAACGTGTACGATATGAAAATAGAAAACGGGAAAGCATCGGTAACACTAGAGATAGATAAAAATATCACAATACCCCAAAACTCTGTAGCTAAAATAATAAGCGTAGGATTGCTTGGAGATAAAGCAGTTGAAATAGAACTTGGCGATGGCCCACCTATTGCCCCTAACTCCCAACTAGCAGGCAAAGTAGAAGGCGACTTTACCACAGTGTTATCCTCTTTTTCCCAAGCAGCACAGGGTATCACGAAAAGCGTAAAGCAGATAAGTGGAGAAGAGATAGGGCCTGTATATGAACTAATAAATTCCCTTAACGAGCTAAGCAACAATCTAAATGTTCTTGTAAAAAATAACGAACAAAAGATAAACTCAATCGTGACAAATATAGAAAAAACCACACAAATTATATCTTCCTCTTTCCCCTCTCTTGTAAAAGATATTGAAACCCTGATCGAGACTCTTAGAACGGAGATAACAAAACATTCCCCTAAATATGGTAACATTGTAGATAACATCGAAGGGATAACGCGAGAGCTAGAAAAAACCACAAAACAACTCACTGCTGTAGTAAATAAGGTTAACAGTGGAAAAGGTACAATAGGTAAACTAATAAATTCCTCAGATTTACACGATTCTTTGACAAGTACTGTCAGAGAAGTTGAAGCTGGAGTTAAAAAACTAAATGAATTTTTAAAACGAGCGGATAAAGTGGAAATTACCCTTTCACTTGAATCTTTCTATCTAACATCAACAGAAAAATTTAATAGTTCATTCTCGTTAGACATATATTCAGGAAACATTGACAAAATAAGATACAGATTTGAAGCGGTATCTCCAGCATATACTTTAGAAAAAACTTATACAGAAACTGTTATAGAAGAAGCAAATGGAGAGCAGAGAATAACTACAAAAACCATAACCAGCAAAGATGATTCGCTAAAAATTACAGCTATTGTAGGTTTTCCCGTGTTGAAAAATATTTATATATGGGGAGGAATGATTGAATCTGATGCAGGTATAGCTCTATCTTTTAGAAAAGGAAAATTCTCCAGCTATATCAAGTTGTTCGACTTTTCCGAAAACAGACAGCAACCTAACTTGAGACTTCAAGCTTACTACAAAGTAGGGAAACATATATTTCTATCTATAGGAGGTGATAGAATATTGACCAATCAACGTAGTTTGTTCATAGGAGCTGGGGTTTCTTGGAAAGATGAGATAATAAAACCTTTAATCTCGTACTCAGCTATACGAGCATTTTAAAATATAGTTAATTTAACTGTTTACCCTTTTAACAACAATAGATATTAAAGGTAGCATCTATTCAATAGACACTTTCTATTCTTTTTACTAAAAAACAACTGTCATGCTTACAAAAAGGTAATCTAATTGATACAAAGTTGTTGCCTTCAATATTTATTTATAAACTATTGTTCATGAATATAAGGGTAGATGTAGTTGGAGAACTAGTTCATTTAGGTTTACTTCTTGTAAAGTTTACACTACCTAAAGCAACCTTTAGACCTGTTACATCTGCTGTTCCAAAACAGTTTCCTAGACCACCAAGAATTCTCATTATAGTTCCGTTCCCTCCATTTCCTGTAAGAAGCGGGGGAGCAGTAAGAATGTTCAATATGCTCAAAGAACTTGCCAAATACGCAGAGATAGAAGTGATAACATTCATTCCTACCTATCAAGATAACTATCTATTAGAACAATTTTCAAAATTGGGTTTAAATGTCCATCTAGCAGTGAGAAGCGGAACTCCTACACCTGCTAGTTTTTTTACCAATCCTTTGCCTGAGAATGTTCGTGTTTTCGCTAATAGTGAAGTCAAGTACCTAATATGGGACGTGATAGATAGATTAAATATAGACACAGTTGTTTGCGAGTTCACTGAAGCGGGGGTTTTTCTACCTATCATACCTCCCGAAGTTCAAAAAATACTCGTTGAATACGAGGTTCAGTTTCTATCTGCTTTTAGGCGTAAAAAGCTGGGATTACATAAAAGGTACGGTTTGGAAGAGTTTTTATGGGGCAAAAATCTTGATCTCTTAAGATTATTCCTATTTGAAACTGAAGCTTTAAACTATGCCGATACAGTTCATGTCATGTCTGAGATAGACAGAAAACATATAGCAAGATTTTGCAGTAGCGATATATATATAGTTCCCAATTGTGTAGATAGTTCAACCATTAGATTTTGTGATCAATTACCTGAAAACAAAAAAGTTTTATATTTTTCCTCTTTTAGTCATATGCCTAACTTAGACGCTCTTTTTTATTTCCTGGACGAGATATGGCCTATAGTAAGAGCGTATGATCCAGAAGCCGAGCTAACAGTAGCTGGCAGTTCACCCCCTGAATTCCTATATATTTATAACGGTAGATTCGGTATAGAGATCCTAGGTGAAGTAGACGATCCTCTTGAACTCTACAGCTCTCATCGTCTTATGGTAGTACCTTTGAGAGCTGGTTCTGGTACTAGACTAAAGATTCTGGAGGCTATGGCGGCAGGTATACCGGTGGTTTCAACTTCTGTGGGAGTGGAAGGAATAGCCGCAAAAAACGCCCAACATCTGTTAATTAGCGATAGTTCAGATGGATTTGCCTCTTGCATATTGGATCTTCTTAACAATTATTCAAAATGTGAAGAACTGAGAAGAAATGCCAGGAAACTGGTGGAAAACGAATATGTTTGGTCTAAGGCAGCTAAAATATTTCTCTCGAGTATCAGGTTAAGAGAAGATTCAGATTGTCGCGTAGAAATTCTAAAAGATCCAAGATCAGATATAGAGATATCTATTATTATTCCAAGCTTTCGAGGAGGAGAAAGATTTTTTAATCTTCTTGATATTCTCTTTGCTCAATCCACTTCTAGAAAATATGAAGTTATAGTGGTTGATTCAGGTAGTAGCGAATATGAACTCTCTAGAATCCTTAACTACAACGTTAGACTATTTAAAATTCCTAACTGTTGTTTTAACCATGGCAATACCAGAGACCTAGGAGCTAGATACAGTAAGGGAAGAGTGCTAGTTTTCCTGAACCAAGACGCTATACCTGGTAGTGAGAGTTGGCTTCAGTTTCTAACAGATCCTCTCTTAAGGGATGGTGGTATAGATGTGGTCCAAGGAGGTATAGTAGAAGATGAAGACAATAAATTTTACTGGGGTTCTGGAGGAAACTTCTTTCACTTTACTAGCGAGTGTACCAGCTGGATAAAAAAGTTTGATATAGGCTTGTCAACTATTAATCTAGCAATGCGTAAAGATGTATGGGAAAAGCTACCTTTCGGATGGATGCCTATTATGGAAGATAAAAAATGGCAATATAGAGCTTACAAAAGAGGTTTTAGAATCATCAAAGTAGACCAAGCTTTCGTGTACCATTCTCACTCTTACTCTATTAAAGAACTGTGGAATAAACTAATAGCAGAAGGATACGGCTGGAGGTTACTTGGAAAAAACTACACCCTAAGAGATCTCCTAAAAGATGCAACTAACAAAAAGATAATAAGACACTTGATAAAAGGCATAAAAAGCAAAAAAATATCATCGATAGAAGAACTATTGTTTCCCATCGTAAGACCGTTAGCCATATATTACGGTACAAGATGGAAAAAGTAAGAAATTTTTATATAAATTGATCACACC
>JALWYX010000028.1 GCA_027078415.1 Thermoanaerobaculia bacterium | reverse complement strand
GTCTAAGGTTTTCTTTGGGATTATCATGATATTTTTAGTGTATATTTTATGGTATTCTGATTTTTCTGTAGTAGGTTTTTTAAGAGGTGATAGGTATGTTTGAGGTTGTTAAGGAGGAGATTTGTAAGTCTTTAAAAGGATTTGTGAGCGATTTTTTTGGAATAGATACAGATATTGTAGCAACGTCTCCTCCAAGCGTTGCTGTAGGTGATATAGCTTTTCCTATCGCAATGAGATTGGCTCGGGTACTTAATGCAACACCCATGAGTATAGCGGAATCTATACGTTCTAATTGGAATCCACCTCCTATAGTTAAGAAGATAGATATTGCTAAACCGGGTTTTCTTAATTTGTTTCTTGATAGAAAAAGATTTTTAATTGAGTTGTTTGAGTATTCTTTTTCTAGAAAGAAGAAGGACGTTAAAGTTATAGTTGAGCATACAAATATAAACCCCAACAAGGCTGCACATGTAGGACATTTGAGAAATGCTGTATTGGGCGATACTTTATCTCGGATCCTTAGAAAGGTTGGTTATGAGGTTGAAGTGCAGAACTATATAGATGATACTGGAGTGCAAGTTGCAGATGTTGTTGTAGGTTTTGTGGATTTGAAGGGTTTTGATGTAAAACAGGTTCAAGAGATACCTGAGCCTTTTGACTATTTTTGTTGGGATCTATATTCGGAAGTTCAAAGTTGGTATGAAGAAGATCCTTCACGATTGCAACTAAGAAGGGAGACGCTACGCTCTTTGGAAGAAGGTAAAGGGATAAGAGCAGAGATTGGGAGTATTGTTGCTAGGAGAGTCTTAAGGTGTCATCTTAAGACTATGTCTAGATTGGGTATTTATTACGATTTGCTTACACATGAACGTGATGTATTGGCTTTGAACCTGTTTTCAGTAGTATTTTCTGAGATGAAAAGAAAGGGTGTAGTTGAGCTGGAGAAGGAGGGTAAAAATAAAGGATGCTGGATTATGAGGCTTAGATCTGAAGAGTTTGCAGGGCTTAGCGATCCTGACAAGGTAATAGTTAGATCGGATGGTACTGTTACTTATGTAGGTAAAGATTTAGCGTATCAGATGTGGAAGTTTGGATTGTTAGAAAAGGATTTTAAATATACATTATGGGAAGAGTTTTCTGTATGGGAGACTACAGATAAGATTGGTACTTTAGAACATCCTCTGTTTGGTAGAGCCAAAGTGGTAATAAACGTTATAGACAAGAGACAAAGCTATCTTCAGAATATAGTAAGAGAGGGTTTACGCCAATTAGGTTATAAAGAGGAGGCTGAGAACTCTATACACTTTTCTTACGGGGTTGTTAATCTTTCCAGAAAAGCTGCAAAGCAAATTGGTATAGAAACCGATGGCAGTATAGGTATGTCTGGCCGTAAAGGTATAGGTGTAAAAGCTGACGATCTTTTGGATACTGTGGTTGCTAAATCTCGTTTGGAGTTATCGAAACGTTATATTGATTGTAGGGATGAGGAAGCAGCTGTTATAGCGGCTGCAGCTATTAGGTTTTATATGATCAAGTATCTAAAGCATCAGGATATAGAATTTGACTTTGATCTAGCGCTTAGTTTTGAGGGGGATTCTGGTCCTTATTTGCAATATTCTGCTGTTAGAGCTAAGAAGATATTTGACAAGCTGAGTGAGAGAGGTATAAAGGTAGGAGAAATAGATTTTGGTATTGAAATAGCTGATGATTTTTGGGAGTTTATTGTTCTTTTATCTCAGAGTGAGCAAGTAATAGAGAAAGCTGCGAAAGAGCTTGAGGTGAGTGTATTAGCTCATTGGTTGCTTGAAGTTGCCAAAAAATTTAATTCTCTTTACCATAAATATCCAGTAGTAAGAGAAAATAACCCTGTACAAAGAACGTTTAGGGCTAAAATTTTTAGGCTATTTTTAGATAAGTTTAACAGTGTTTTGGATTTAGTAGGAAAAGAAGGATGAAATGTTATAAAACAGCAACACAGCATGGATTTACTCTGCTTGAATTATTGGTGGTGTTGGCCATTATCGCCATGTTGGCGGGATTAGTCGGGCCACAGGTAATGAAACATATGGGT
>JALWYX010000027.1 GCA_027078415.1 Thermoanaerobaculia bacterium | reverse complement strand
GTTTTATAATCTCGTGAACCGAAAGTTTTATTATTTCGATCTTTGATAATCTGGTCTTACTTTCTCCTTTTATATAATTTAGATGTCTAAAGATATTTTCTATTACAACAACTGTAGCATCTGCAAAAAGACCAAGGGCTATTGCAAGTCCTCCGAGAGACATAAGATTTGCAGTGAGCCCGTAGTGTTTCATTAGTATAAATGAGGTTAGAAGAGTGAGCGGAATAGAAAAGATAACTAAAAGCGCTGCTCTTATGTTTCCAAGATACAATATAATTGCCAAAGAAACTAATACAACTCCTCCTAAGAGAGCTTTTTGGATAGTTGAAAGGGCCTTTTCTGTTAGATACGATTGATCATAAAGTAATTGTATTTTTACTCCTTGTGGTAAAACATCTCTATTTATTCTATCTATCTCACTTTTTAACTTTTCTATGAGTTTTTGGGTATTTTCTCCTATCCTTTTTAAAACGATATTTCCTTGAACTTCCTGACCGTTAAGGGTGAAAGCTCCTCTTCTCTGTGGGACTTCGTTTTCAACAACTTCTGCAATATCTTTAACTCTTATTACCTGACCGTTGTCAATTTTCACAGGTATATTCTCTATTTGCTCTATATTTGTAATACTTGCAACTGTTCTTACTACAAGATCCCCTTCATCCGTTCTTGTATATCCCCCGCCTGCAAGCCCTCCATTTCTATCAACCGCTTCAAAAATGTCTTCCAAAGACAGATTGTACTTAAGCAGCGTTTCTACGTTCGGTTTGACAAGAAAAGCTTTTTTAGGTCCCCATTGAACTATATCTTCAACTCCGTTTATAGCTTTTAAAATAGGTCTGATAGTCCACTCTTGAATAGTATTTAAATCTGTCAAAGAGTATTTACCTGAAGTGTCTATGAGAGCATATAGAAGAACGTTTCCAAGACCGGTAGAGTTAGGTCCCATTATTGGAGTAATGCCTCTTGGCAATTGACTCTGAGCTTCTGGAAGTTTTTCCATAACGAGTCTTCTATCAAAGTAGATATCCGTTCCTTCTTTGAAAAATATAGAAACATAAGAAAGACCTGGAATACTTTGACTTCTGACTTTCTCAACATCCTTTATACCTGACATAACGGTTTCGATTCTTTTTGTAATGAGTGCTTCTACTTCTTCTGCGGAATATCCAGGAGCTTCTGTGTATATATTTACCTGTAGCGGCGTTGGGTCTGGAAATGTATCAACTGGTATAGTGTTGTACGAATAGTATCCATATCCTATCAGCCCTGCTAATGCGAATATAATTAACAATCTGTATCTAAGTATCCAACTTACCATTTTCTAACCTCCATAAGTGTTAAAAGAATGTTTGGTGACGAAATTGGATGTAAAAATTTCAAAGAAATAAGAATAACGTTTAAAAAGCTATATATACTTTTTCTTAGCTGATTTGAAATATTGTTAAACGAGAATACAAATGATTTCTTTCTATGCAAAGAGGGAGGCGCTTTAATCAGCTTAATAGTGCTATTATTAGGTTTCTTTAGTGTTGTTTGGAAAAGATTACTAAATGGATATGTACCGTTTGAAGTTTCTTGGACTTTATAAGGTTTCTGTACCATCTTCTGCTCTCGTAGTTTACTCACTACTGATGCTAAAGTTTGTAAAACTTATTTGAAGGCTAAAAGAGGTTAACCACTTACTCTTCTGCCTCTCCGAAGAACTTAGCTTTCAGATGCACAGTACCGTCTACTACTACCTTTTGACCCTCTTTTAATCCTTCTAGAACCTGGTAATACTCACCGTATCTTTTGCCTACTTTTACTTCTACAGGGTAAAACTCTCCATTTTCAAAAAGAAAAGATAGCGTTTTATCATCTTGATAGGCTACAGCAGATACAGGTATGTACAAATTTGTAGGAATTCTTTTAGAGATAACAACATCAACAAACATATTAGGCTTCAAAACGTCTTTTCTGTTATCCGATATTATTCTTACTGGGTTTCTGCGTGTATCTTCATCTAAGTTATGACTTATAAAATCTACAGTTCCTGTAGTTTCACCTATACTGGATATAATCTTTACGTTGTTTCCCACCTCAAAGAGTTGTAAATCTTCTACAGGAACAAATGCCACGGTCCATAATTGTTCGTGAGAATGGATTTTAAAAATCTGTTTACTTAGGTCTACACTATCGCCTAGAATAACACCTTGTTCTGCTATATAACCGTTTATACCAGCTCTTAGAACTATAAGCTCGTTTTCAATTTCTCCGAAGGATTTTAGGGTTTTTTCAAGAGCTTTTACTTCTCCTTTTGCGTTTTCATACTCTACCATAGCATTAAAGTACCTTGTGTAAGGTATAACCTGATTTTCATAAAGCTGCTTTTCTCTTTCGTAGACTTTTTTTGCATTCTCAAAATTTACCTTCGAGAGATAAAGATTCGATAGCACTTGAATAACTTGAGGTGAGTACACTAAAGCCAGTTTTTGCCCTTTTTTTACCTTGTCTCCTTCCTTTACAAACAGTCTTTTTACAAGTCCTGAAACGGGAGAATATATAGCTTCTGAAAGGGTCAAATCGTCTTTTACAATTGCAGGATATTTCTTAACAATCGTCATATCTCTTTTTTTTACCTCTTTTACTTCTATATCTAACTGCTTGATAATTTCTTGGGGTATTTTTACTCTGTCTATACGTTCTGTTTCCTCCGCTGCAACAAGAGCTACAAAAATTATTAATAAAAAGACGGCTATTTTCTTCATCTTAAACCTCCTATTTTTATGTAGCTTGCGTAAATATCGTGTAATTGCTGTGCAAGAGCTATTTTGTAGTAAACACTGTCAAAGTATTGCTGTCTTATATCTGAAAATTCAAAAAACGAGATAGTTCTTAATTTAAAGCTCTTTTCTGCTATCGATAACGCCTTAGATATGGTAGGAATAATTTTTTTATCTACCTTAGCAAACTGCTCTTTTAATATACTTTCCTGAGACTTAATACTGTTTAACGTTGCTTTGAAATTTAACTTCAGCTGGGTAATTTCAGCTTTTAAAATGTTCTTTTGACTTATAAGTTGCAGTATTTCTCCTTCTCTCCTATAGAAGACAGGAAAACTTATATTGAACCCTATTCCGAACTCGTATTTCCCTAGCTCTATTGGATCTTCGTCCATATTCATACCTAGAGAAACTCGTGGTTTTGCAAGGGATTTCTCTCTTTTTATCTGTTGTTCTGTACTTTTGATTAGATCCTCTAAATATTTGATTTGGGGTATTTGGGAAAGATCAACATCTTCAATATCTTCAAAATTGTAAATATTTCCTTCTACAGAAGCTATATTTTTACCAACAACCGCATTTAAGCTGTTTTTAGCTGCTTTAAGCTCAGCTCTAAGTTGTTCAAGTTCAACTTTAGCTATTAACAGATCTTTTTCGATACGAAGTGTATCAAGAGATATACTTTCTCCTAGGGTATAGCTTTTTTTAACAAACTCATATAGAGACTCCAAGGTCTCTATTTCTTGCTCCTTAGTCTTGATAGTTTCTTTTAAAGCAAGGACAGAGAAGAAATTGCTATAAACGGTAGATATAAGGTTTCTCTTTTGTTGCTGGTACAAATTTTCAAACGCTAGCTTTCGCAGTTTTGCGGAATTAATAGCGTACTTTCTTTCCCCCCACAACCTGAGGGATTGGTTTATACTAAAATCGGTTAATGCCAAATCTTGTTCATCTGTCTGGGAGTAGATTCTTCCAAAACCTATGTCTAGATCAGGATTGTCAAAGCTTTTAGCTATTTTCAGCTCCCCTTCTACCGATTCAATTTGAAACTTATACTGCTTTAAGAAAGGGCTTTCTTTAATAGCTATTTCTATAACTTGATTTAAAGTTTCACCGTAAACAACGTTAGATAACGCTATTAAAGCTACTATTATTCTATACATAGTGACCTCCACTCAATTTAAATATCGCTAAAAGTGTTATCTGGAAGTTTTAGGCAGGTACTCTAGGTGGTTTGAAAATTTTGAAGGAATAGAGTTTACAGGACAGATGTGTATATAAGTGTACTTTTTCCTTATCAGGCTTATAGTCTATTTTTTCTGATATGTAAACAAATACGAGGTCTTTGTGAAATTTATTATGAAGTTCACAAAGAAAGTCCTTCTTGTCCGACTTTTCAGATTTAACAATAGCGTCACTGTTTGATATACACGGTTCTACGGTATAAAAAATAAAATCGTGGAAAATATTAAATATAAAACCAGCTAAGATTATACTCAGAAAAAGTTTCTTGATTCTCACGTTAGGAGGTATTATATCACATCAACTCATAGTTATTGTGAAAATTTTAAAGTATAGGATCTGTACGTTAGCGGTTTATAAAAATCAACCTAAACTACCAAGCTTAATTAAGATAGTTAAAAACAGCTCTAAAATATAGAGAATATTATCTAAAAATTTATGTAAAAGTTTTAGTGGGGAAGAAGTGGAAAGAAGAAAGGTTGCATACGTTCCATCTTTCGTACAGAATTGCTCTTTGCGTCGCCGAAGTGTTGGACAACAGAGAGGGATTAGACAAACTAAGGTTTTTTAGGTTTAGTTCTTATTTTCATGTTAATCATCTCAACAGCTAGGGAGTAGGCCATAGCAAAGTAAATGTAAGTTTTAGGTATATGGAAATTTATTCCTTCTCCTATCAATGCTACTCCTATAAGTATAAGGAAACTCAGAGCTAAAATTTTTAAACTGGGATGGTTGTTTATAAATTTAGATACTGGTGATATAGCAACTATCATACCAATCACGGCAACTACAATAGCACTAATCATTATAGATATATCTTCGACCATTCCTACTGCAGTTATTACAGAATCTAGGGAAAACACTATATCTATAGCTATTATGTTAATTATCACTTTGAAAAATGAAGCGTGAGTTTTGTTGTGCAATTTGTGTTTTAAGCTATCATCTATAACTTCAACAGTTTCGTATATTTCAATAGTACTTTTTGCTATAAGAAACAATCCTCCACCTATTAAAATCACACTTTTCCAGCTGATAGGTTTTCCAAACAAATAAAATAAGGGTTCAGTAAGCTTCATGATATAGCTTACAAAAAGTAGCAGTACTATTCTGATAGTTGCGGCACCTATTAAACCTACGACACGAGCCCTTTCTCTTTTATGAGCTGGTAATTTGTCAGATATTACCGAGATAAATATTATGTTATCTATACCAAGGACTATCTCTAGCAAAGTAAGGGTTATAAAAGCTATCCACCCTTCTACGCTAAATATCCATTCCATAAGAACCTTTTGCTAATAAAATATTTTTATATATGTTACCTTTAAAGATTGCTGTTTCCAAATGCCTCCTCGGCGCTAACGTCAGGTACAACGCAAAAGTGTTAAATAATCTTCCTTTATTGGCTATATCTAGCAAAGCTATACATTTTCTAGATTTCTGCCCCGAAGTGGAAGCTGGTTTGGGGGTTCCCAGAGATCCGATAGATCTGCATTTGTGCGATGGGAAAGTAAAGGTTCTAAGGAAGAAAGATTTAGCTGATTTAACAGAACAGATACTTAGAGCAGTGGATAATTTTTCTCTTTATGTAGATTATATAGATGCTGCTATCGTTAAAGAAAGATCACCTAGTTGTGGACTTAAGGTAGCCGTTTATAAAAAAGGTAAAATAGAAAGGTATGAACCGGGGTTATGGGCAAGATCACTTATTAAACGTTATAAAGTACCTATCGTAGAACATGAGAATATAACTGATAAAGATAGTTTATCGTTCTTTCTTATAGCTGTGTACGCTTATAAAAACTACAGAGCAGGTAGTATACGCGGACTAGATGGTTTTGAGAAACTAGCTAAACTACGAAATAGGTCTATAGACAATCTCTTTTTAAATCCTTTACCCCCTCCTTCCATAAAGGAACTAGCGTTTATAGAAGAACAGCTCACTAAAAATAGAGAATGGTGCAAGGAGAGAGATATACTTTTTTCTCCTCCTAAAGAGTTACTTATAGAAAGAGAGTTGTAGAAAATACCTAAAACATCTATATTTGTTTTGAAAAGAGCTTCTTGAATTTAAAACTTTCAGAAGTATTAATCGCTACAGATAAAAACAGATACTCCAAAGTTTAGTATCGCAATCAACTAATCCTTGATCAAGGTTACTTTTAAGCTTTCGGTTGTTGCTGTTTTTACTGTCGAATTAATATTACAGTTTTAAAGTAAGTGGAAAGGATCTTGTTAGTAACAGTTAGGTTTTTTATACTCTTTGTAGTTTGATGTTTCCAAACTTTTTGTTGTTAGTAAGTGATTAGATTTGGAGAAGATACTAAAACTATTAGAATTTTATTAGCAAAGAGAAGAGAGATATCTTATGAAGAAAATCTTCTTTGTTTTTATTATTGTAGTAGTTTTCAATAGTATATTTTTTCCCTTTTCGTTGTGGAGTAGATACGTAAAAGATGTGTTTATAATTAGCGTTGATACTTTAAGGAGAGATTTTGTAGGCATTTATAATGACAAAGTTGTATATACTCCGAATATAGATAAATTATTAAGAAATTCCCTTTTTTTCTCAAATGCTCGTACTGTCGAGCCTCTCACGGCGCCGTCTTTTGCTTCTCTTTTTACCGGTGTATATCCTCACGAACACGGTGTTACGCGTAATGGAATAAGGTTTTCTGAGCAAATTGACTCTTTGCCTAAAGTTTTGAGTAAAGTAGGTTATACCACAGTAGCTGTGATAAGTAATTGGGTGTTAAACTCGCGTATATCTGGCTTTGACAAACATTTCGATTTCTACTTAGAACCTTTTTCAACAAACAGGTGGATAGTGGGTTTCAAGGAGAGTAGCGCTGAAATTATCACAAATAGATCTATACAGTTTCTGAAGAATCGCCAAGAGCTAGAACCTATCTTTATGTGGATACACTATTCCGATCCTCATGCACCTTATAGATATAAAGGTTACTTACCTGCACTCAAAAAGTTTGCTTTTCCCCGCGATGCCAGAGGCAGGTACGCTTCTGAAGTTGCCTTCACAGATTTTTACATAGGTAAACTTTTGGAGTTTCTAAGAAATGGCCGTAAAAACAGCTGTACAGTTTTTGTTGTAGATCACGGTGAAAACTTGGGTGAACACAACTATTGGGGACACGGTAGACACTTGTGGGAAGAATCGTTGCGGATACCTATGGGTATAAATTGTCAGGGGGTAGTTGATTCGTCTGTTATAGATCATTTTGCACTTATTCTGGATATCCCCAATACTCTTTTAGGTATACTTGGTGCTAAAGGTAAAGTCTTGGGTCACGGTATTAACTGGTGGGAAGTAGTTTCTTATAAAGGTGGTAGGAATCCTAGGAAAGTCACTTTGTATCAAGCTCATAAGGGGGCTGTCCAAAGGAAAAGTAAAAGTACTATCCGCAGAGCAAGGATTAAAGGCTTGTTGGAGTTGGGTATAATAGATTCTGAGGGTACAAAAATAGTTTATAGGATAAAGGATAAAAAAATACGCGTTGTAAATCTTAATAAGGAAAAGGAAAGTAATATTTACAAGCGCCTTGATGATATGAAAGATAGAATTTATCCTTATTTACGAGAGGTTATAAGAGATCTTGCCGCATTTGATGAAAGTTCACCTCCTCCACTACTGGATGAAGAGAATTATCGTGTTTTGGAAACTTTAGGATATGTAGATTGATGGGGGGAATCATGAATCAAACTGAGCTTGCAGTTACTAAAAAAGAGGTAGAAAAGTACAGGGCTAAAAATAACGTCAAGATACTAACAGCAACTGCTCTTTTTGATGGTCATGATGCTGCTATAAATATAATGAGGCGTATTATGCAAGCAACAGGTGCAGAAGTGGTACATTTAGGACACAACAGGAGTGTAGGCGAGATTGTGAAAGCCGCAATAGAAGAAGATGTTCAGTCCGTTGCTTTAACGAGTTATCAAGGTGGGCATATGGAGTTTTTTACGTACACTCGTGAGCTTCTCGATAAAAATGGGGCTAAACATGTGAAGATATACGGGGGTGGAGGTGGAGTTATAGTAAAGAGAGAGATAGAAGAGTTGCACAGAAGAGGAATAGATAGGATCTTTTCTCCCGAAGATGGAAAGGTTATGGGATTGCAAGGAATGATAAACGTAGTGATGCAAGGTAGTGATTACGACATCACTGAGGTTCCGCTACCTGAAGGGGAGTATCCTGCTTCCATGAAAATAGCTAGAGGAATAACCTATCTAGAGTTAGGTAAGAAATTGCCTTCCGACTGGTTAGCAACCAGTAGAGATACACCTATTATAGGTTTTACAGGTCCAGGAGGTGCTGGTAAAAGTAGTCTACTTGACGAGATAATATTAAGGTTTCTCTTGGATTTTAGTGATAAAAAAGTGGCAGTTTTGTGTATAGATCCTACCCGCCGGACAACGGGTGGAGCACTGTTGGGGGATAGAATTAGGTACAATAGTGCTAAGAATGAGAGAGTGTTTATTCGTTCAGTCGCCACCCGAGACAGGGGTGGTAGTGAGATATTTTCAGCTTTACCCGAGGTGATAGATTGGCTCAAGAGACAAGATTTTGACCTGATTTTTGTAGAAACTGCAGGTATAGGTCAAGCGGATACAGCAATAGTTGATCTTGTAGATATTTCGGTTTACGTGATGACAGCGGAATACGGTGCTCCTTCTCAATTAGAAAAAATAGCCATGTTGGATTTTGCAGATTTTGTTGTCATAAACAAGTTTTCCAAGAGAGGTAGTAAAGACGCTTTGCGAGAAGTGCGAAAAGCTCTGAGGCGAAACCGCATGCTTTTTGATACTCCTCTTGAGGAACTCCCGGTTTTTGGCACAAATGCATCTTTTTTTAACGACGAAGGTGTGAATTCCTTTTATGCTCATCTTATAGCTCTTATAAATAGCAAGTGCAATAAAGGATGGAGATCCAACTATCCTGTAACGCCCCTTAGATATCCTACAAATATTCACTACATAGTTCCTCCTGAAAGAGAAAGGTATCTATCAGAGGCTGCCCAAGAAGTAAGGGGGTATAGAAAATGGGTAGAATCCCAAAGCGATATAGCAAGTAAACTACAATCCATTGAGAAGGCTATAGAAGAGTTAGGGTACAAGAGGAATGAGAATCTAACACCCTATAGAGAAGAGGATTTTGCCAAGGTAGATTTAGCGGCATTTAAGTTAATGGAGAGGTACAATTCTCTTTTAAAGGAATTGGATAAATACTCTTTAGAACTTCTGAAGAATTGGAATTCTCTAAAGGAGAGATATAAGGCGGATACATTTACTTACAAAGTTAGGAATAAAGATATTAAGGTAAAGACGTTTAAGGAAACGCTCTCAGAGTTGAAGATTCCACGCGTTGCGCTTCCGGAGTACAAAGGGTGGAGGGAGGTACTGCGTTGGTGCCTTAAGGAGAATGTACCTGGAGCATTTCCTTTTACTGCGGGTGTATTTCCTTTTAAAAGGACTTTCGAAGATCCTACCAGAATGTTTGCAGGAGAAGGCTCGGCAGAACGCACCAATAAGAGGTTTCACTACTTGGCAAAAGACCAGCCGTTTGCTCGTCTTTCTACTGCTTTCGATTCTATAACTCTTTACGGTCACGATCCTGATACAAGGCCAGATATATACGGTAAGATAGGGGAAAGTGGAGTATCTATATTCAGCGTAGAGGAGATGGAACAACTGTATGCGGGATTTGATTTGCGAGATCCTAAAACGTCTGTCTCTATGACCATAAATGGTCCTGCCCCTACTATTCTAGCTTTCTTTTTTAATGCGGCTATAAGGCAGCAATGTAGAAAGTTTCTCAAATCTGAAGGCAGGCTCAAAATCAGTGATGCTGAGATATTTATGCCTGATAGGAACAGAGGCTCTAGCTGGGAAGAGGTTCGAAAACTCTTAACCAACGAGGAATATGAAGCTATTAAAGCGGATACTTTACGCAACGTAAGAGGTACTGTTCAAGCGGATATCTTGAAGGAAGATCAAGGTCAAAATACTTGTATATTCTCTATAGAGTTTGCCTTAAAGATGTTGGGAGATGTACAGGAATACTTTATAGAGAATAATGTGCGTAATTTTTACTCGATTTCGATATCTGGGTATCACATAGCAGAAGCTGGTGCAAATCCCATTCATCAGTTAGCCTTTACTTTAGCAAACGGTCTTACCTATGTTGAATACTATAGGTCTCGGGGAATGGATATAGACAGTTTTGCTCCTAACTTCTCCTTCTTTTTCTCTAATGGTATGGACACTGAATATTCTGTTATAGGTAGGGTAGCGAGGAGGATATGGGCTATTGTTGTAAGGAATCTCTACGGCGGCAACGAACGAAGTCAAAAACTAAAGTATCACATTCAGACAAGCGGTCGCTCGTTACACGCTATGGAGATAGAATTTAACGATATAAGAACCACATTACAGGCCCTTATTGCTATTCTCGATAATGCACAAAGTTTACACACAAACGCTTATGACGAAGCTATAACTACCCCCACAGAAGAATCTGTAAGGAGAGCTTTAGCTATTCAGCTTATTATAAATAAAGAATTCGGCCTTGTATTTTGTGAAAACGCCACCCAGGGTAGTTTTATAATAGAGCAACTTACAGATCTTGTGGAAGAGGAAGTATTAAAAGAGTTTGATAGACTTACTGAGAGAGGTGGAGTACTTGGTGCTATGGAGATGCATTACCAGCGTAGCGTCATTCAAGACGACTCGTTGAAGTATGAACATATGAAATTAACGGGTGAATTGCCTATAATAGGTGTTAACACTTTCTTATCCGATACCAGCGTTATGCCAGATAACATACAACTATCTAGAGCAACAAGGGAGGAGAAAGATGCAATACTCTCCAGGTTGCGATCTTTCAAAAAAAGATATAAAAATAAAGCTGAAGAGGCTCTAGAACAGTTGAAGAGAACTGTATTAGAAGGTAAAAATATTTTTGCTACTCTTATGGACACTGCTCAATATGCTACATTGGGGCAAATAACAGATCTGCTCTATAGGGTAGGTGGAGAATATAGAAGGAACATTTAAAGGAGGGTTTTCCTATGGAAGCTAAGGTTTTGCGCGAACTACTTAGGTATAACATTTGGTGCAATCAAAGGGTCTTTGATCTGGTAAAAGACTTGGAAGAGGAGCTTTTTTATGAGGAGGTTGATCTAGAAACAGGATCTATATTTCTAACGCTTGCATCTATTCTATCGTTTGAAGAAACATGGATTAGAAGAATGCTTGGCGAGATAGATGCTAAAATAGAAGATTTTATGTGCGAAAATAAGGAAGATCTATATCAGCTTTATGAAGAATATGTTACTGATAGCGGTTTCTTATTAGCTTCGTTGAATGACCAATTTTTAAAAGGTGAGATAGTGTGGAACCTTGAAAGTACTAGCTATTCAAGAGCAGCATGGGAGATTGTACTCCATATAGTAACAAAGTCCATGAATCTAAGGTCTCAACTTTTCCCCATACTAAAAGCGCATGGAATGAACCCCCCAGATCTGGATTTTCTTTCAACTTTTGCTAAAAAACCGTTAGCTGCTATTTGATAAACAATCCGTTTTAGCTTTAAGGAGGAAGATACAGTTTTTTGAGCTCTTCAATAGATTGTTTACTAGTTGATATTACAAAAAGTACGTCACCTTCCAAAAGGGTAAAAGTACCACGAGGAATAAAACTTCTCCCACCTCTTTTGACTTTGAAAATAAGACAATCTTCAGGTAATGAAAGATCTTTGATCTGCTTTCCTACCAATTCTTCTAGATGGGGATTTTCTTTATCCAACTTTATTTGTAATAGATGTTCTTTCCGAGTTAAACATCCTTTAAGATCGTAACCGTTATTTGCTTTCCTCCAACAGTGGAGAAACTCTTCGCTATCTACCAATTCAGCTATAAGGGCAAGTATTCGCAAGTGTTGTTTAGGTTCTCCCTTCGGACTCAGGAGAAAAAACAACGCTTCTATAGGCTTATCATCCATTATCAGGCTATTGTCATCTTCCAGTTTATCTACCTTTATTCCGGGATCAACTTTTGCAATAAGTAGATAAGGTTTAGATATGTTTTCTATTCTAGCGTGTGGTAAAGCTATTCCCCCAGACACAGGTGTCATGCCAAATCGTGCACCTCGTAAGAATTTTTCGTATAATTCGTGACTAGGAATATCCGTCTCAAGTGATAAAATGTTTGCTGCTTTGTGTACCACCTCTTCGAAAGTTACATCGTCATGAAATATTAAAGTTTTCGCAGATTCTATTATTTCTCCAAAAGGATCTTCTTTTCGAGGTCCTTTTTCTCTTAATATATTTCTGAGTTCTATCTCTATAAAGTTTGATTTTTGTTCTCCAAGTTTAGCGAACCAGTGATATAGAGCCCCTTTTCTTCTTATCTTCTTGCTTGCAAAAAACCAGAACCACAACCCTGAAAACATAACGATCCCGAAAGTAAATAGCATAGGTATAGGGCCAAGCACAATTATAAGAACAGATGCTGCGGTTATTCCTATTATTTGAGGCCAAGGATAAAAAGGTGTGCGAAATCCAGGATCATAAGCTTCTAGTTGTGCTTCTCTTAGTATTATAAGAGATAGAAATTCTAGGCAGAACATAAAGAGTTGGAGAGAAGATGCCATTTTAGCAATTTTCTCTACAGATAGAAAAGCTATAGCGTTTACAACTAGAAGCACTGTAATTAAAACTGCTAGTACTGGAGTACCAAACCTTCTGTTTACTTTGGCAAAATAGTAAGGCAGTATTTTGTCTCTTCCCATTGCTAGAGGAAAACGCGAAGCAGCCATAAGAGCAGCATTACCTGCCGCAGCAAACCCACTTATAGCTGCAGCTATAATAAGAGCAGTTACTACCTTACTATCTATGTAGTGAGTGGCTAATTCCGCTGGATACAAGCTGTTACTTAACTTTTCCGGAGGTACAAGAAGAGTCATAAGAGTTATACCTGCTAGATAAAAAAATGTAGCGGTTGCTAAAGATAAAAACATGGCTCTTGGTATATTTTTTTCTGGATTTTTTATCTCTTCGGCCACGCTGTCTATCTTAGTTAAGCCTGCGAAGGCTATCATAACCATTCCTACAGTTTCTAGGAAAGGAAAAACTCCGTTTTTAAAAAAAGGTCCGAAAAAAAATGTACCTTTACTAGCGATCTCCAAGTATCCTGAAACTAGAAAAACTGTAAGAGAAGAAATTATAAATACAACCAGTGCTATTTGTATAGAACCTGCTTCTTTAACTCCTATGAGGTTTAAAATTCCGAAAGCACATGCAAATAGAATAGCTACTACCATTTGAGGGGAATTTAAAACTACACTTATATAAACCCCCATACCCACAAATGCAAAAGCGCTTTTTAGAATAAGAACTAGCCATATACTAAGACCAGCTACAGTACCAGCTAAAGGTCCTATGCTTCTATCTAAAAAGTAGTAGGTACCTCCTGCACGAGGTAAGGCTGTAGCTAGTTCTGCTTTGGTAAGTATAACTAGCAACATTACTGTGGACGCTAGCAAGTAACTTAAAATTACACTTGCGCCTGTTTTAGCAAAGGCTATTCCTGGCAGTAAGAAGAAACCTGAGCTAAATAGGGCACCGCTGCTTATAGCAAACAGGTCTAATACTTTAAGTTCCTTTTTTAACTTTTCACTTTTCTTCAACTTTTCTCTCCAATAACAGGAACTTCACAGTCGTGGGAGGGATATCTCTTACTATAATCTTTTCATCTGTAATTGTCCATCTGCTGGTATCAAATTTGGGAAAGTAGGTATCGCCTTTAGGAGCGATGTTCAACTTTGTTAAGTATATTCTATCAGCTATAGGAAGGCTTTTTTGATATACTCCAGCTCCTCCTCCTATAAAAAGTTCTTTTTCTTTTAACGATTTGGCTTTTTTGATAGCTTCTTCTAGGGAAGAAGCGTATAACACACTATTTTTGGGTTGTAATTTAAAAGCTTTTCTAGTGAGAACAATTATTTTTCTTCCTTCTAGGGGTTTTCCTATACTTTCGAAGGTTCTTCTTCCAAAGACTATACAATGTCCCCAAGTAAGTTTACGAAAAAATTGCATATCTTCTTTAACTCTCCAGGGTAACTTCCCTTTATACCCTATCACTCCATTTTCAGCAACTGCTGCTATTAGAGAAATTCTCATACAGCTACTGGAACTTTTATATGTGGGTAAGGATCGTATCCCCGTAACACTATATCTTCTAGCTCATATTCCCAAGGATAATCGACAACTCTTTTCAACTCTAATACAGGTAAAGATCTAGGTTTTCTTTGTAATTGTTCGTTTGCCGCATTCAAATGGTTAAGATACAGATGCAGGTCACCAAAAGTGTGTATAAATTCTCCGGGTTTTAAGTTTGTAATTCTAGCTATCATAATAGTTAGGAGAGAATAGGACGCTATATTAAACGGTACTCCTATAAACAGATCTGCGCTACGTTGGTAAAGCTGACAAGACAAGGTACCTTGAGATACGTAAAATTGGAAAAGGAGATGACACGGTGGCAACTTCATCTTCTCTAGATCAGCAACGTTCCAAGCAGAAACTATTAGCCTTCTAGAATTGGGATTTCTCTTTATTTCATCCACTACAAATTTTATCTGGTCTATATGTTCTCCATTGTAGTTAGGCCATTTTCGCCATTGATAGCCGTATATGGGACCTAATTCACCGTTATCTCCTGCCCATGGATCCCATATGTGAACGTTGTACTTATGAAGGAAAGATACGTTGGTCTCTCCATTTAAAAACCATAGAAGCTCTACACAAACGGCTTTAAAATTTACTTTTTTTGTAGTCAGAAGAGGAAATCCTTCTGCAAGGTTAAAACGCATCTGGTAACCAAAGACAGATAAAGTTCCAACTCCTGTTCTATCTTCTTTCTTTACGCCATGTTTTAGGACGTGCCTCAATGCTTTATGGTATTGGATCATTTTCTAGGTTTAGAAGCTATCGATATCATTAAATCTCTTACTATATCTTTCAATTCATTAGTAAAGCGTGCAAGCTCGCTTAATTGTTTTCCTAAACTACTCGTTGTAGGCATATGAGAAGCGCTACGTTCTATTTCTCTAACCTTGTAACCTAGATTTTCATCCAGATACTGCAAACGTTCGTATACCTCCTTAAATTTAGCAGGATCCATGACTCCTCTCCTTATCTAGGAACGTTTTTTCGCTGTTTTTTTATGTAATCTATTATCAACTTTATCTCTTCGTCTGAAAGATCGTATCTATGCAGTCCTTCGTAACCGTACCTTATAAATTTTGCTAAATCTCTCCTCGTAGGACGTGTATGTTTCCACTGATCATCTAACAAATCTACGTAAGGATTATTGGGATACTTAATAGAATTTCCTTGTCCCCTGTTACCGTGACACTCTGCACAATACTTCAGATAAACCCTTTTGCTTTTATCCAAGGTAAACATGTAACATCCGCTCAAGCTAAACAGTATGGATATCAAAAGTAAAACCCTCATCTTTTACCCTTCCGTTTGTTGCTGCTTTTGTCCTTTGACTGCATCAAATTTTAACTCATAAGCTACCCATTTATTTTTCTGTTTATCAAACTTGAAATACACAGCGCTGGCTCCTCCATCCTCTTTGGGATAAAACCAACCCACAACGCCCTTTTCCGGCCACTCCCTTATATTTTTGTAATGAGGAACCCCCAGGATCTCCTTTATTTCCTCTTGTGTCATACCTGCTTTGGCTTTTGCAAAACGCTCTTCATCCATATATCTCATCTTCTTGGCATATTCTAGCGCATCTTTTAGAGGCTGGTAATCAGGATCTATCTCCAGTTGCATCTGGTATATCTCGATCGCTTTTTTCCAATCACCTGCTTCTTCTATCCACTGCTGGGCCACAATTAAATCTTCTTTGCTTTTCATTCTTATAGCCTCTTTCATTTCAGGCGGAAACTCCTCACCTTCTGCTATAGCAAAGGAGTTGATAAACTCTACCAATTTACCACCGTACTCTTCAGCTAGTGACATAACCTCTTTCTTCTTTTCCTCTAATCTACTTTTCAGTTCCTCTTTCTTATCTTCAGGGGCGTTTTTCAACTCTTCTTTCAATTTACTTAACTCCTGACGCTTGGTATCTAAATCTTTCTGCATCTCTTTAAGTTGTTGTAGTTGTTGTGTTTTTTGCTCATTCTTTTCCTCCGATTTATCACTTGAACATCCTAAAATCAGAAGGAACATCGCACCTGAGATAAAAAATTTTTTCATAACCAACCTCCGTGCTATAAAAATTTGCCTAATTACGTATTGCCATAATATCATGAAGTATATATAGAAGTATAAGCAAAGGAGGAATTTTATGAAATCCTTCAGGGAAAGTTTTGCAAAGCTCGAGAAAAGCGTTACATCCAAACTACACGGGCTTCTCAACGAAAGTTTCAAAAGAACAGCGCTTATAACCTTAGAGGAGTTTTTATCTCACGTAAAAGACCTAGATTGTTCTACAGAAAAGCAAAGTACGGTAATAAAAAGCCTGTTGGATTGTTCTACTCACTACTGTTCGAGAGCTGTATTTTTCATAGTAAAAAATGAAAAAATTTTTGCTTGGGGGTCTGCTGGTCTTGAATTGAACGACGAGGAACTAGCCCTTCTCACATTCTCGGTCGAAGATCATCCTTGGAATAAAGTGAAAGAAGCTAACGGTACAGTTAAGTTGGATAAAAAAGATATGGAATCTGTATTCTACAAGCTACAACTTCCTGGCGGTTATAAAGGAGTGGTATTGCCTTTTGTATTGCAATCGAAAATAGCAGGGTTTCTATACGCAGATGCTATACCTGGTGCAGAGCTAAACGTGCCTGCATTGCAAATATTGGTCTATCTAAGCAGTTTACTTATAGAATTAAGACCTTATAAAACTTTAGAAAGGTCTCCAACCCTTTACCAGGAGGGTGAACTAGAAGAGGTTGCTTTGGAGTTGTGGAAAGAGCAGGAGACAAAAGAGGTAAAAGATTTTGAAAGGAGAACTAAACAGACCGAAGAGCATCTTTCCTATAGCAAAGAGAGTAATCAAGAAACGGGAATTATTGAAGATCTGTCCCTAAGAGAAAAGAAAACTGAAAGTTCCACAACTGTTGTAGAAGATATAGACAGCAAAGAGATTGAGGAGGGATATATTAGCTCTCTTACTAGCGACTATAGGAGTGAAATATACGATCAAGAAGTTGGTGAAACGGTAGAGAGAGAAGAAAAATTTTCTGAAACAGAACAAGAGTATCTAGAAACATCTGAAAAAGAGGAAGAGTATTTAGATCAACAGAACGAGGAGTCCGCTTTTACAACTTTTGATGAAGAGGAAGAAAGCACCATTTTGAAGGCATCTTCTAAAAGTATAGAGGTCGAAGATGATATAGAAGCTGCTGTAGAGGGAATAAAGGAACTGAAGGGAGAAAGTGAAGAGGAATCTATAGAAGTTGAAGAAGAGGAGGATCAGTTACCAGAAGAGGATTATGAAAGTAGAACTTCAGACAACTTCGTGGAGACTGCTGACTTTAGCGGGGCTGTCGATGCTACAGTTAGAATAGATCCTAGTTTGATAAAGCAAGTGTATGACTCTAAACAACATGAGAAACCCAAAAAAGAAACTGTTTCTCCTACACCTCCGGTAGAACCAGTAGAGCCGGCAAGTATAGAGATCACACCTGAAGTTATAGTACCAGATATAGGAGAAGAACCTGGATTAGCCTTTAAAAAGGGTGTATCTATCGATGAAATAAGTGCGGACGAAAGAGCGTTACATGAAGAAGCAAAAAGACTGGCCAGATTGCTAGTTACAGATATAAAGCTATACAACCTAGATAAATTAAGAGAAGCGTCTGCTAACAAGAACATTTATAAAGTTTTAGAAGAGGATATAACCAAAGCTTTCGAAGTATATAAAAACAGAGTGGCTCCAGAAGTACTATCGTCTGGAAAGGATTACTTTACAGAAGCTTTGGTAGATATATTAGCTGGTGGAGATCCTACTGTGTTAGGGAAAGATGATGGATGAGAACTACCATTGCGATTCTTTTACTTGTAACTAGTTCACTCGCAGGTAAGGAAAAAGAATTTTACAAATTTGCAAACCAGAAAAGGTGGGAGAAAGCCCTTGAGTATGTAACTGAGAAGGTAGAAAGAGATTGGGTTATATTTGTAAAATCCAATAATTACCTGGAACAAAAGCTTTATCGAGAAGCCTTTGATGGTTTTCTAGAGCTTTTTTCTATCCAGACACCTTTGCGCGAAACTGCAAGACTCAGGTTGTGGGAGTTAGTAGTTTTACTAAAAGAACCAAAATACTCTCACCTTCTTATAGATAAGAATATTTCTCCTTTTTACCTAAAAATAAGGAGATATGAGAAGAAAAAACTTTTTGAAGAGTTGCTGCTTTTATGCGATAAACGCTTGTCAACCTACCTTGTAGAAAAACTGGTAATAGATGAAAATTTTTTCTCCGTTACACAAATAGAGAAAATTATGCAAAATTGCTCTTTTTCTCCCTTATCGCTGCTTGATACAGGCAAGATTAGAAGACTTCTTCAAAAACTTGTGTATGAGTTTAGAGTTGACGAAGTTGAAAGAATTACCAAACATTATCCATCTAAAGAACTCTTTTTATTTAAAGCGGTTGTTTCCTACATTAGAAACAAAGCAGCTTTTTTAAACACTTATAAATTGGGTACCGATCCAATAATAGATAAGTTGATACTATTGGCAAAAAGTGACTCGATCTCAAAGTTTCTAAACAATTCCTTTTCCCTTCCAAAATGGCTTAAAAGGGCTGTTTTTTTGGATAGATCCGTCTCTTACATAAAAGAGAAACGTTTTGATAAACTTGTTACTTTTTTAAGTAAGATAGAGGTCCCTCTAAACTCCAAATATGTGGAATACAAACTCTTTTCTTATGCTTTAAAAAAATTTAGTCAAGGGGATAGAAACTTTATAAAAAAAATCGACACACTTTTACAGAATTCTTCTGAATTTGAGAGATCTTTGCACTACTGGTCTCTGCTAAGTAATCGACAGAATAGCTGGGATAAAAGTTTAATAGATGATATTTACCAATTTTCCATAAGAGCAAATAGGATTCAAATAGGATCGGAAAATCAACCTATTGAATTAACTTTATCTATCAATAATCTGGAAAGGTATACACGAGCAAACTATTTTTTATCTAACGGTTTTTTCTATTTAGCATCTTTAGAACTTTTGGGACATAAGAGTCATAGGGAAACAAATTATTTACTTGCAAAAGCGTTTTACAGAACTGGTGATTTTGATTTAGCTATAAGGAGGATTGTAGACATTTTTCCTCAATTAGAAGGTTATGGTAATTTTGAGTTTGATAAGCAGATTTGGACGTTAGCGTATCCGACACCGTTTAAGGCAGAAGTTATTAGATTATCGAGTAAATACGGTTTGTCACCTACCTTTGTATATGCTGTTATAAGGCAGGAGAGTAAATTTGATATCTACGCTCTTAGTGTTTCAGATGCGCACGGTCTTATGCAGATAATTCCCTCCACAGCTTTTTATTTGGCTAGTAAGTTAAAGTTAACAGATTTCACGCTGGACAAGTTGTACAGTATCTCGATCAATTTGGAGATGGGGATATTTTACCTAAAGAGTTTGCTGGATAGATTTGGAAATCCTGTTATAGCGCTAGCCGCGTACAATGCTGGTCCTGGAAGGGTTACTCGTTTTTTGAGAAAAAATAAGTTTATAAATACAATAGACTACTTTGTAGATTATTTCCCATTTTACGAAACGAGAAACTATTTAAGAAAAGTAACCTACTATTGGAACGTTTATAAATACTTATATCCTGCGCTGGAAACCGGTTATCCCCGTTTAGAGTACTCTTTCAGAAGATAGATAATTACTCTCGAGGTATTCTTCTATTATTTTTTTAAACTTTGCAGCTATTTCTTTAGCGTCTCCTTGCAGTTTTGTAGCAAGTTTACCATCTATATATACAGGGCATCTAGGTTCCTCCCCTTTACCAGGTAGGCTTATACCTATATCGGCACTTTTGGACTCGCCCGGTCCATTTACCACACATCCCATTACAGCTATTTTTATAGACTCGAAATCCTTATATCTTCGCTTCCATCTGTTCATATTTAAGGATATATACTCTTCTATTTCTTGGGCAAGTTCTCTAAAAGTGGTAGATGTTGTCCGCCCGCAACCGGGACAAGATGTTACAGAGGGAGCGAAGAATCTAAGACCTAAAGATTGAAGAATTTCTCTAGCTACTAATACCTCGTTTATCCTGGGTTCGTTCATTCTTGGAGTAAGTGAGACTCTTATAGTATCTCCTATTCCTTCATTTAGCAGCACTCCCATGGCTGTTGCAGACCACACTATACCCTTTATACCCATTCCCGCTTCGGTGAGTCCTAGATGTAGAGGTTGTTCTGTTTGTTTAGCCAACTTTCTATAGACTCTTATTAACGACGATGGATTGGAAGTTTTGCAGCTTATTACTATTTTTTCTTTAGGGAGTCCCAAATCTAGAGCGTACTCAACAGATTCTATTGCAGATATTACCATACAATCTTCGATAATCTCTTCTGAGCTTTTATTCAGATTGAATCTGCTATTTTTGTCCATTTCTCTTATTACCAGCTGTTGATCTAAAGATCCTACGTTAACTCCTATTCTTATAGGTTTATTGTTATCGATAGCTATCTGTACTATCTGAGCAAAGTTTTTGTCTCTACGTTTTCCAAATCCAACATTTCCCGGATTGATCCTATATTTATCAAGTATCCTGGCTAATTTAGGGAATTTAGCAAGAAGTATATGTCCATTGTAGTGAAAATCTCCTACTATGGGAGTATTGTAACCTTCACCTCTTAACTTTTCTATAACTCTTTCAGCTGCGGATGCAGCCTCTTCGGTGTTAACTGCTATTCTCACGATCTCAGAGCCCGCGTCTGACAACTCCTTAATCTCCTTGATTGTACTCTCTATCTCTTCGGTATCGGTACTTGTCATCGACTGAATAGCTATAGGATTGTTACCACCTATAGTTACATTGCCGATTTTCACTTCAACACTTCTTCTCATTTGGAAAAATCCTTCCTTTTAACTATACTATGCTCGGTGAGCACTTTCAGTAGGGAGTATATAGATATTTTAAAAAAGGGACTTTCTTCGAGCAAGAGAGAAGAAAGAATAACTGCACTAAATGAGATTGAAGATGTAGTAGAAGAAATACTGGATCTTTTGGAAAAAATAGCTCGTACTAACGATGAAGAGGAGGCGCATCTTGCTGTGCTAGCTATAAGCAAAGGTATAGAGAAAGATTCAGATTTATCGGAAAGAGCGAAAAAATTTCTCAAAGAGATATATGACAATATGAACTCTACAAAACTTGTTAGAGCTCAAGCCTTATTAGGATCTGCAAAACTAGGAGCAAGTTGGGCAAAGGAAGTTGCTAAATCAGCGCTTTACATGAATGATCCTTTCTGGCAGGAAGTTGGAATAAGATCCCTTATTTTTTTTGAAGATGCTGAAGATGAGTTTATCAAGTACCTTTTAGAATGCTACTTTTTTGAGGAAAATATACTCCTTGTTATCAACTACTTTGTCGAGAAAAGGAGCGCTAAATCCGTTTTCTTTTTAAAAGAGGTTGCTATAGACCGTTATAAACCTTTAAATGTAAGAAAAGCAGCAACAGAAGCGTTAGCTGCTTTGTATCCTTCTGCTCTAGTAGAAGTACTCAAGAAGCTAGATAAAACTGATCCTCTTTCCCCGTTCGTAAAAGACTATGTAGAGTGGCTTATGGAAAATTAAAACTATCTTTTTATAAAATTAAAAAGTTATTCTAGATTGACACTTATAGTCTTCAGACCTATTATTATGTAAAAAGCGGTTTAACCCCTTTTAAAGGGTAGGAGTGTTAAGCAGTTTCTTGGGAGGTAACTATGCTTAAAAGTTTAAGAGACTCTATGAAATATCTGTCTTGGGTCCTATGGATTGTAGTAGCAGTGTTTGTACTTTTTATATTTGTAGATTTTGGTGGCCTAGTAGGACCAGCACCTGTTAATCCTCAGGAAGCGGTAGCTTACGTTGGAGATAGGAAGATAGAAGTCAAGAGGTTTCTCCGAGCATACCGTAATATGAGGGAAAACATGCGGAGAGCTTACGGCGACAAGTTCAATGAAGAATTGGAGAAAAATATGAAACTTAAAAGTGCTACTATAAATCAGCTAATAGCGGAAGAGATAATTATTCAAGAAGCAGAGAAAGTTGGAATAGAAGTTTCTGATGATGAAATAAGGAATTTTATACTGTCTATACCTATTTTCAAAGATGAAAACGGAGATTTTGTAGGTATTGAAGAATATAAGAGAAGAGTGAAACTTATATCAGGTGATCCTTCCTACACCGTAGCCGATTTTGAAGATGAAATTAAAAGAACGTTGCTTATAGACAAATATAGAGCTACTATTGCGGCTGGCATAGCTGTACCTGAAGAAGATTTGTGGAAAATATTTAGATTCCGTAACGAAAGAGCAAGATTTGAATATATAGAACTCTCTTCCTCAGACCTTAAGACAGAGGTTGCGGTAAATGATCAACTTCTTAAAGAGCACTACGAGAAAAGCAAGGACAAGTTCAAAATTCCAGAGCACAGACAAGCGGAGTACGTAGTTATTGTGAAAAGTAAGGTGGCAGAAAATATAAAGCCTTCTGAAGAGGAGATAAAAGAGTACTACGAAAAAAACAGAGATCAGTTTAAGTTACCTGAGCAAGTAAAAGCTCGTCATATACTTGTTAAAATAGGTGAAGGTAATCACACGGAGGAAGAAGCTTTAAAGATAATAGAGGACGCTAAAAGAAGGATAGAATCTGGAGAATCTTTTATAGAGGTTGCTAAAGAGGTTTCCGAAGATGTCACTGCAACAAGAGGAGGTGATCTTGGTTATTTTGGAAGAGGTAGGATGGTAAAACCGTTTGAAGATGCCGCTTTCTCTGCAAAAATTGGAGAAGTGGTAGGACCTGTAAAAACGGTATTTGGGTACCATTTGATAAAAGTAGAAGATAAAAAACCTGAGAGGATCCAACCGTTGGATGAAGTAAGGGAATTTATAGAGAGAAAGCTGGCTTTTGAAAGAGCAGAATCAGAAATGGATAAGATAGCTAGTGAGTTGGTGGAGAAGCTTAAAAAGAACGGTTTTCAGATTGAGAATCCTGATCCCTATATAGAACTAGGAACTACAGAAGAATTTAAAGCAACGGGAGCCATTCGACCTCTTGGGGTTTCACCTCAGATGAACAAGGAACTGTTCAAAGCTAAGGTAGGTGACATCCTAGGACCCTACAAAGTTGCTAGAGGTAGAGCGATAGTTAAACTAGTAAAAGTTATCCCTTCTAGAGAACCATCCTTTGAAGAGGTTAAAAACGAGGTTAGGAAAGATTTTGTTTCTGAGAAAGCCAAGGATTTAGCTTTTCAGAAAATGGTGGAGATAAAAAAGGAGATAGAAAACGGTAAGAGTTTCTCACAAGCAGCCGCAGATAACTTTTTGGAAATAAGAAGCTCCATAGAATTTTCCCCTCAAGGATTTATAGCTCCTCTAGGATTTTTGCCAGATGTAGCAAAGGAGGTTTTCTCGAACGAGGTAGGGTATGTAGGCGGTCCGGTAAAAGTTAACGATAAAGTTATCT
>JALWYX010000026.1:56327-75343 GCA_027078415.1 Thermoanaerobaculia bacterium | reverse complement strand
CTAGAAGAGTCATTTCAGGTAGTTTTTCCTCTTTACTCTTCTGGTTTTTCTTTATCGGTCGACTCCCATGATTCTGCGTTTAGATTGCGCTCAAACTCGTTTGCAGCTTTTCTGATGCTTGCTATCATTTTGCCTATAGAACGCATAATCTCGGGCAATTTATGGGGACCGAAGAGAAGCAGCGAGAGTAACATAAGGAAAATTAATTCTCCTGTTCCTATTCCAAACATCAAGCTGCGTATAGTTGAACTGTTGCTCCTATGAAATCTCCTATTTCTATAGCTCTATTAAGGTCGGGATGCCTAAATATTATATATCCGTCAGATATAAGGGTTTGCCTCCAATTTCTTCTTCTTGCTCCTACCGGTAATAGGTTGATACACGTTATCCATCTTCTATACCGTCCTAATACTTGTTCTACTCCTTCTATTTTTCTTATTATTCCTTCCCCTTTTGCTCTTTTAAACACTATACCTGCGTTGTACTTTCTTATTATCTGTTGAGTTAACCTTTTAAAACATGTAGCTTCTGCCCATCCTCTGAACACGTCTATATCGCAGCTGTAATTCATTAATTCAACCGATCTTGCACCTGGAGGACGAGCAGCTATTTCACCAAATACAGCTTCTCCTGTCGGTGTAGAAAACCATTCCATATGCGTAAATCCTGTTCTGAACCCTAATACTTTGAGTACTTTTTTGCCTAGCTCTATACCTGCTTGTATGTGAGAAGGGGTAAGGTTTTGTAAAGCGTAAGTTTGTGGACTTATCCACTGATAACTCCTTGCTACAAGCGGTTTTGGTCTATACCAAGAGACGTTATAGTACAGTATTTGACCGTCTGCAGATATAGTATCAAAAGTATATTCTTCTCCTTCTATATACTCTTCTACACTGACCTCTTCTATATGACGTAACAGAGGAAGAATGGAATCTAGTTCCTTTTTATCTGTTACTTTATAAGTATCTTGTGATCCAGCTCCTGCTATAGGTTTTACAATGATAGGAAAACCTATCTTTTCTACTAGGGAGTATACTTCTTTTATACTCTTTGCTCTACCGAACTTTGGTACCCTTACTCCACCTTCTAGTAATTTTTTTTTCATCAATCCTTTGTCTCTAAATAGTAGAGTTTCTTTCACTTTCATTCCGGGTAAGCCAAATTTTTCCCTTAGTTGGGCGGCAATAAGCATACCTGGTTCCCAGAGGGACTCTATTCTATCGAATCCTCTAAATCCTCTCCATTTTACTAGTTCTTTAAAAAGGGAGTCTGCGTTCCAGAGGTTTCTAACGGGCAGATATCCTGTAAGTGCTTTTTTTGCTATCTCAGGCAAAGCGTATGTGGGTTGGTCACCTACTCCCCACACTCTTACTCCCATCTCTGCCAATCCTCGAACAAAATAGGGAATTTCATCGGGAAAGCCTGGTTGGAAAAAAAGTATGTCCATTTTTCACCTCTTTAGCCTACTTTATGAATTTTCATAAAGTTTTCTGAAAATCTTAGAGAGCTAGCTATACCTCCTATTATAAAAATTTGATCTCCCTCCTTGCAAATTTTGAGTCTCTTAAGTTCCCATTCTGTAAAGGAGAGTAGATCGTCGAGTGAACTAAAACGAGGTGCTATAAAAGGATAAACGCCCCAATATAAACTCATCCTTCTGCATATTTTCTCCGACAAAGTAAATGCTATTATTTTTGCTTGAGGTTTTAACTTGGATAGCAGTCTAGCCGTTGTTCCAGATTCAGTAAAAACTACTATAACGTCCATACCTAACAGTTGAGTAGCGGCTACCGCGGCATTTGCCGTTGCTGCAAGAAAGGAGCGTTCCTGTAAAGCTGTTGTGTTGTTTATAAGTGGCATCACGTGAGGCTCTGTCGTTTTGCAGATGGCATCCATAACTTCTACTGACCTAATAGGGTATCTACCTGTTGCAGTTTCTGCTGATAACATTAAAGCATCTGAATGCTCAAATATCGCAGTAGCTACATCTGTAACTTCTGCCCTTGTTGGACGGAAATTGGTACGCATAGACTCTAACATCTCTGTAGCTGTTATAGACACTTTACCTATTTGGTTAGTTTTTTGTAAAATGTCCCTCTGTATTACAGGTATTTTCTCTAAAGGCATCTCTACTCCAAGATCTCCTCTGGCTACCATAACCCCGTGGCTCTCTTTTATTATCTCTTCTAAATTTGAATACGCTATAGCTAATTCAATTTTGGCTATAAGAGGAATGTCGTCTCCTACAATTTTTTTAACCTCTTCTAAATCTTTCCTACCTTTTACAAATGAAACTGCTATGTAGTCTACACCAAGCTGTAAGCCTAACTCTAAATCTTTTATATCTTTCTCAGTTATAGAAGAAATGGTTATAGAAGAATAGGGAAAAGATGCTCCAGCATAAGAGGATAATAACCCACCTGCTACTACTTTACCTTTTAAGTAATCTTTATGTTTACGTGTTACCTCTATTTTTATCCTTCCATCAGAAATGTATATAACTTCACCCTCTTTTATATCGTCTATAAGCTTTGGATAATTTATTGGAATTTCTCCTGGTCCACCTTCTGTGCCACAAACTATCTTCACCTCTTCTCCTTCTTTTAAAGTTACACTTTGGGATAGAGAACCTACACGAATCTTAGGACCTTGAATGTCCTGTAAGATAGCAACAGGTTTTCCTTCTTCTTCAGCTACTTCCCTTATAGTATTGAAAATTTTCCTATGAAACGAATGGCCACCATGAGAAAAGTTTAGTCTAGCTACATCCATTCCCGCTTTTACCAATTTTGATATCGATTCAGCGTTGTCTACTGCTGGACCTATCGTGGCAATTATCTTGGTTTTGCGAAAGGCTTTTTTATTCATACTATCTCTGTAAATAGTTTGTTAACCTTGCCTTTTATGATATCGTGAGTAAACAAAACCCCACCGTTTCCCTCACGATCCAGAATCCACTCTAGAAGTTCTGCTACAACTATAGCTGTAACCTTATAGGGAGAAAAGGTTTTAAACACCCTGCTTTTATCTGGAAATTGGTAAGATACAAAAGTAGTTTTCTCTATATCCTTTTCGTTCGCATGAAACATAGAAAACTCTATTAGTTTACGTGTTAGAAAATTCAATAGTTGGTTGGTAAGCCTGTCTCTATTGTTGAATGCTATTTTCTTTAACCATACTCTTCTATCCCGTGATCTAACTATTAGCTCTCGATAGCCTAGAAATTTGGCTACAGAGATAGCAGAATTTGAAATCGCGTATAAAGCCCTCCTGAATTTTCTGAAATTTACCTTTTTATTGTAGGAGCCAAAGTTTACAACTTTTATCTCACCTCCACTTAGTACATTTACTCCCTTTATGGCATTAAGGGCTTGTTCTTTTATCTCTCCCTTTGAAAATCGGGACTTTGAATATATTCCTATTGCAGTAGGTTGAGTGTTTTCTTCCTTTTCCAACTCTTTGGCTAACGCTACGATTGCTGCGTGCGATAATCCTGCACCTGTGGCTAGATAAACGTTGTGCTCTTTGGCTTCATCATCCAACAACGTTATACCTTCAAATACCGTAGGATCATAGGAAACGTCGATGTAGTGAGTTTTAGCCCTAAGAGCAGCTTCAGAAATGCTGCGGTAAGATGATACTATAGGAGCTGCACAGTTTATTACAACCGCAAACTCTTTTAAATTGTTTTCTATTATATTTACGTCGGAGAGTTTAAATGGAACAGTTTCAAACTTCTCTATCTGTTTTAGTGATTCGGGATTTTTCCCTCCCACTACAATCTCGAAATCATCGTTTTTTAAAAGATACTCGCAAACCAATGTGCCTATAAATCCATACCCTCCGTATACAAGTATTCGTTTTTTACTCATCTTCTTTTATCTCTTTAAGTGTCTCTATAATTTCGATATTGAAACGTTCCTGTCTTCTAGATATCGCACCGGTAAACCAACTTAAAAATAGGAAAGTAAAAATCTTTTTTGCTATAACTATAATTTTTCCGTATATCTTCCTGTGAGAGGTAGGAACAGGAGGTACTACCCTGCTGTTTATATATAACTCAAACAATTTCTCATCCTCTCCTACCGTTGCTCTTTCGCCGTAACGTAACATTATCGCTGATATCAGCATATCTCTAAAGTTATATTCGCTTTTTTTCATGATTGGGTAAAATTTTATAGTATCTTATTGAAAGTTTGAAAGATACCGTGAAACTTGAAAAAGAGTACACTCCTATACCCTTGAGGTTTAATTTGCTTTTACTGTTTGCATTTATATGTACTACCGTTCCAGTGATTTTCTATTTTCTAGTCAAAACTCACTCTAGATTAGTTAACCACATAATTATTTATAACCGTGAATTGGCAGATTTTCTTATGGCTCTCGTACTTTTGTCTCCAGTTGTAGCTGCCGTTTTATCTGGAATTTCACTGTTTAGAAAGAAAAGTTGGCCCTCTCTAATTCTGTTTACTATAAATGCTTCTTTTGTCACTATCCTTATCGCTATATTTTTGTACTACCGCCTCCTATAGCGTATTGAGTAGCTCTCCCTATGTAAGTGAAATAGATGTCGACTTGGTTACTCTATAGTAAAGTTTGTAGCTGTATAATTTGGATTAAAAAATCTTTTGTACTATCTCTAGTAAACATAATTTTCCCACCCTTAGCGAGAAGCTTTTATGGAGTAGAGGAAGTAATTATAAAGTTAAGAAGTTAGAAATTTTTCGATATACTTACTAAAGTTATTGTATGACTTTTATATATGGGAAGCTTCGATAGGCACAATGTAAAAGGTATTCGTATGTTTTTTGACATTCCTAAGTAAACTTTTTACAAGAATCGACCTATAAAAGAGTGCCAACTTGTAAGTGTTTAGTTTAACGATATACTAATTTTCCTTCTTCAACTTTTGTCTTTTATAGATTAGGCACGTGTAATTCTTATATAGAGAGTGTGGGGGTATTACGGTTTACTTCTACTTACTAATTATTAAAGTATCTTTTATAGTTATCTGTTTACTAAAGAAGTAGAATTGCTATTGTTAAAAAAGGAGATAATAAGATAATAGAAGGTATTTCCTTTTAGCGTTTTTGTGTGTTGTAGCTATCTTTGTTACTCTAGTCTACTGTCTGTATACTCTGTAGAGTTGTAATTGAGAAACGATGTTTTTTTGTACTTTAAAGCACTCTAGCTCGTTTTCCAGATGAAGAACTCTGTAGTATCTAGTTACTTCTATTAATTCTTTGTATACACGGTCTTCTATTTCTTTAAGAGGTGGATTTGTCAATATTTTTTTTATATAGGTATGAGCTTTTTGTGACATTTGGATAAATTTTACAGTGTGATGCTCCTTTGAGCATAGAAATCCTCTGTCGCTTATAAAGGGTGGTTTTTTGAAAGTGGAGTTACATTTTGCACATTTTACCGAAAAAAAAAAAAAAACAAATATCTTTAAACTCCATACCTGGAAGTAAATATCTACCGCTTTTTGTTGATATCCGCTCTCGAGTGCTAATACGCTTTTGTCTAATAATTTATAAAATAGTCTGGCGTCTTTTTGCTCCTTACAAAATGTTGCCACTTGGGCTAGAAAGATTTGCCATCCCATCAATAGATCAAAATTTGAGTATATGAAGGGAAATCTCTGTATAACGTTTACGTTGAATATCTTAAAAACTCCATCTTTTTTGCAAAATACCTCTACTGCGAACTTAGAAACAGTTTGTAAAGTGTAAAGGTTGTAAGAGAAGGTTCTCTTAGGTATCTTCAACGACAGTTTGTATATATCTTGTTCAGTTAAGAAAGTTATATATTTGTCCCCTGATGGGAAGTCTTCTATAGATATACAAAATCCTTCTAGTGTTCTAAAGCGCATCGGTTTTTACTTAACTATTAGGTACACAGTTAAAAAGTAGATTATTATACCTGTTATATCGTTTAAGGTTGATAGCAAGGGACCTGAAGCTATAGCCGGATCTATCCCAACTTTTTTAAATATAAGAGGGATACATGTACCTGTAACTGATGACCATAGTATAGCTATGAAAAGAGCCAATCCTATAGAAGGCGCATATATAAGTTTACCGTTTTGTATTATAGCTATGATAGCTGCTGTTATCGAAGCTATAAAAGCTATTATAATGCCAATTTTTATCTGTCTTAAGATATATTTTTTTATTTCTTCTCTGCTTAACTGTAGTTTACCTGTTGCCAGTGCTCGTACGGTTATAGTTGATGTTTGACCTGCTACGTTGCCGCCCATGGCCATTATAACTGGTACAAAAGTGAGTAGTAATGCTGTATCGAAGGTATTATCGAACCACGATAGTAAAATTCCGCTAAGCGTACTTGATACTATCGTAAATAGTAACCACGGTAATCTGACTAAAGCTATCTTAAGTGGTTGGTCTTTGTAGAGAAACTCTTCCGACGAGGTTCCAGCTAGCCTGAGAAAGTCTTCGGTAGCCTGTTCTCGTAAGATATCTATTATATCGTCTACAGTTACTATTCCTATAAGATGGTTGTTATCGTCTATTACAGGAATGGCCAAAAGGTCATATTTAGCTGCTAATTGAGCGACTTCTTCTTCGCTAGTTGAAGGAGTTACTTTTATTACATTTGGATTCATTATATCTTTCAACCTTTTCTCGGGATCAGCGAGAAGCAGTTGTCTTAGAGAGAGTACACCTACCAGTTTGTTGTTGTTATCTATTACGTATAGATATAAAACCAGCTCTGTGGACTCAGAAGCAGCTTTTCTAACTTTTTCTATAGCTTCTTTAACGCTTGAATTTTCATTCAGCGCTATATATTCTGGCGTCATTACTCTACCTGCACTACCTTCCTCGTAATGCAGGTGAGCTTTTAGTCTTCCTCCAAGCCTCTTGTCTGCTAGTTCTATTATTTCCTCTCTCGTATCTTCGGGGAAGTTTTCTACTATAAAAACAGCGTCATCGAGGGGTAGGGTAGTTATTATATCTAGAATTTCTTCTCTTGATAAATTGCTTAATATCTCTTGAATCAAATAAGGTTCCAATTCTGTTAAAACGTAAGCTGCTGCTTGCGGTAGCTCGCTTACCAAAATTTTAAATATGTAGGTTCTTTCTGTAGGAGACAGTTTAGGTACTATTTGTGCTAAATCTTCGAATCTTATCCTGTATAATAAGTTTATGATTTTGCTACGTGCGTTTTTGCGTATAAAACGCCGGAGCTTGTTTATTAAAACATCTGATTTAAGTGCTTGTAATGCTACTTCCATATGCTCTACATAATAACGCAAAACGATATAAACCTGTAGAATTACGTTGGAGGATATTGTATGAGTAAAACTTTTCAAGAAATCATATCACGACTCAGAGATTTTTGGGGTAGTCAAGGATGCGTTATAGAGGAACCGTATGATATGGAAGTTGGTGCTGGAACCATGCATCCTGCAACTTTTTTCGGAGTTCTAAGGAAGAACAGTGTTAAAGTTGCATATGTACAACCATCCCGTAGACCAACAGACGCTAGATACGGAGTCAATCCTTTTAGATTGGGTAAACATTATCAATTCCAAGTTATTATCAAACCTTCTCCTAAAGATATTCAACAAATTTACGCACGTAGCTTAGAAGCTTTAGGATTGGATTTGACAAAACACGATCTTCGTTTCGAAGAGGACAACTGGGAAGCACCTACACTTGGTGCTTGGGGTATAGGATGGCAAGTTATGCTGGATGGTATGGAAATTACTCAGTTTACATATTTTCAACAATCCGGAGGTGTAGAACTTCCATCTATACCTGTAGAGATCACTTACGGTTTAGAAAGAATTACTATGTTTCTAAACAAGGTAAAATCTATTTACGATATCAGATGGAACGATACAGTTACTTACGGAACAATTAGGAAAGAGGACGAATACCAACAATCGGTTTACGGATTTGAAGTTGCTTCTGTAGAAGGTTTAAAAACCATGTTTACAATATGGGAAAGAGAAGCTGCTAACGCTCTTTCCTATAAAGAACCTCTTTATATTCCTGCATATGAGGCTTGTTTGAAATGTTCTCATATATTCAACCTATTAGAAGCTAGAGGTGCAATCTCAGCGATTCAAAGAGTAGAGTTTATTAGAAGAATCCGCTCTATAGCTGTCAAGTGTGCTAAAGCTTACTTACGTGCGCTGGAGGAAAGTGATGAGTAGCTTTTTTTTAGAGTTGAAAACCGAAGAAATTCCCCATACTATGTTGCATACAGGTGCATTCGAAATAAAAGAAAAAATAGAATATATTTTGCAAGAAAAAGAGGTAGAGGTAGCTCAAGAACCTTTTCTTGGTATCACTCCTAGAAGAATTGTTATTTTTTTCCCTGAAATAGCAGATAAGGGAAAAGATAGAGTAGAACAGATAACAGGGCCACCCTATTCAGTAGCTTTTAAAGATGGACAGCCTACAAAAGCGGCTATAGGGTTTGCCAAAAAAGTAGGAGTGGAGCTCGACGCACTGAAGAGAGTAGAGACTGAAAAGGGAGTCTATGTAGCGGTTGAGAAATATCTACCGGGCTTAGATACCAAAACTCTTTTAAAAAACGAAGTTCCTACTATTATAAGAGGTGTTTCTTGGCCGCGAAATATGTACTGGGGAGCTAAGCTGGGTCCTTGGGTTAGACCTATACACTCGATAATATCACTATGGAACGATGAACTGCTGGAGTTAGAAATCTTTGGGGTAAAGAGCGATCGTTTTACAACAGGACACCCTATTTTATCCCCTCAAAAAATCTATGTAAATGGTTTTAAAGACTACGTATCTAAGTTGTCTGAATTGGGTATCGTTGTATCTTTTCAGGAACGAGTTGAGCGCATAAGTTCTTCAGCTTCTAAATTAGCATCATCTGTGGATAGTACCCTTGTAGAAGATGTAGATCTACTCGATAAGCTTGCATCGATATGCGAGATACCTGGAGTTGTAATGGGTAGTTTTGACAGCACTTACTTATCGCTGCCTAAAGAGGTCCTTGTAGAGAGCTTAAGAGTACATCAAAGTGCCTTTGTCTTAGAAAAAGGAGGAGTTATTCAACCTTTTTTTATAACAGTTATGGACCGTCCGGATGATCCAGAGGGATTTGTAAAGAGTGGAAATAGCTGGGTGGTTGAAGCTCGGTTGGAAGACGCTGCATTTTTTTACAACGAAGATAGAAAAGTTAAACTTAAAGATAGAATCGAAACTCTTAAAGGAGTTGAGTATCATGCAAAGTTGGGTAACCTTTACGATAAGACCGAGAGGTTGATGCAGATTGTAGAGGCACTATCTATTCCAGAGATCATGAAGAAACCTCTAAGGGATGCGGTACAGCTTGCTAAAGTTGATCTTACCACCGAAATGGTTGGAGAATTTCCAGAACTTCAAGGAAAAATTGGGGGGATATACGCACGTGAAGAAGGATATCCGGAACTGGTTTGGAAAGCTATATATGAACAGTATAAACCGATTTCTATAGATGACTCTATACCCGCTTCAGAAAGTGGTAAATGGTTGTCTTTACTCGATAAAATAGATCATCTCGTAGGTTTTTTCAGTATAGGAGAAGAGATTAGCGGAAAAAGTGATCCTTATGCATTGAGAAGAACTGCACAGGGGTTACTAAGAATAGTTATCGAAGGTAAGATAAGAGTGGATATAGAGACTCTTTTAAATGTCAGCTGTTCTGTATATCAAGAACAAGGAGTTTTACCCTCCACCGATGTTCAACGTATACCTATAAAAGTATTATCTTTTTTGGAAGATAGATTGAGATATCTTGCTAAAAGTGGGCGTTATGGTGTCTTTTCGCACGATGAAGTAGAGGCGGTTTTAGATTATTTGTCAAAAGAGGGAGATACAATTTTGGAAAGGTTGGAAGCACTAGAAAAGTTACGGTCTCATGAGAGATTTAGGGATCTCTACCTGTCTGTTAAAAGGATAAAGAACATAATAACCCCTTACCTAGATAATATCTTGTCTTACAAACTGAACGAGGAACTTTTTGGAAAATATGAGAAGGAACTTTGGAGTAAATTTAAGGAGCTGTGTGAGATAGCAGATATATTTTTTACAGATCGTTATGCAAAACAGCTAAAAGAACGGTTTTCTATCCATCCTCATGATACAAATCCTTACTATAATTCGTTAGTGGCTTTTAGTGAATTGGCTGATCCTCTTGAAGCGTTTTTTTCTAATGTTTTTGTTATGGTAGAAGATAAAAAGCTGAGATACAATAGGTTGCGGCTTCTTTATGAGATATCTGTTAAGTTAGATTCCATTTTGCGTATAGATAAACTGGTTGAAAGGAGGGAGTAAGTGAGGTACGTTTATAACTTCGGTGAAGGTAGAACTACAGGTAATGCTTCTATGAAAAACCTTTTGGGGGGTAAGGGTGCAGGTTTAGCTGAGATGAGTCTTTTAGGAGTACCTGTTCCTCCGGGCTTTACTGTTACTACAGAGGCTTGTCTGGAATTTTACGATAAGGGACGTATATCTGATGAGATATGGAAGGAGATTGTACAAGCAGTTAATGAACTTGAGAACTTTTCTAAAAAAGTTTTCGGTGGGAAGGAAAATTTTCTACTTGTATCTGTTAGATCTGGAGCACCTATCTCTATGCCGGGTATGATGGATACTATTCTTAACTTAGGACTTACAAAAGATATTATTGCCTCATACAAAGGTAGTGATAAAGAAAAATTCTTACTCGATTGCTATAGAAGGTTGTTGTCTATGTTTGGAGACGTAGTTGTAGGTTTGGATAACGAGGATTTTGAGCATGCACTTTCAGAAGTCAAAGAGAGAGCCGGAATACAAACAGATAGCGAGCTTACCGTTGAAAACCTAAGAGAGCTGGTAGAGAGGTTTGAGGAGATATACGATAAAAATGGAAAGATCTTCCCCCAAGACCCTTTTGAGCAGTTAAAAGACGCTGTAGAGGCGGTTTTTAAAAGTTGGAACAACAAACGTGCTGTAGAGTATAGAAAGATTCATGGTATTCCTGATGATTTGGGAACTGCTGTTAATGTGCAAGAGATGGTATTTGGTAATTTAAACAATAGAAGTGCAACCGGAGTAGCGTTTACTCGAGATCCTGCTACGGGGGAGAAGGAACTTTTCGGAGAATTTTTAGTAAATGCTCAAGGGGAAGATGTAGTTGCAGGTATTAGGACCCCCAGTAATATAAAGGAAATGCGACTAGTTTTCCCCGATTCTTATGAAAAACTTAAAAAGGTTGCTGCTATTCTCGAGAACAGATTTAAGGATATGCAGGATATGGAATTTACTATTGAGAACGGAAAGCTGTTCTTGCTTCAAACCAGGAATGGTAAAAGAACAGCATATGCAGCTGTTAAGATAGCTGTAGATCTAGCAGAAGAAAAAATTATCTCTAAAAAAGATGCAATTAGAAGGATTAAACCTGAAGATCTTGTTAAAGTTTTATCCCCTACTTTTGATCTTCAAGAGAAGAAGAAAGCTGTTACAGAAGGTAGATTGGTCACTGTGGGTTTTGCTGCTGGTCCCGGAGCAGCTAGTGGGATGGTAGTTTTGTCATCTGAGAAGGTTGAAAAACTTGCTAGAGAAGGAAAAGATGTAATACTCGTTAGAAACGAGACTTCTCCCGAAGATATTGTGGGTATGCACTTATCCAAAGGAATTCTTACAGCAAGAGGAGGTATGACATCGCACGCTGCCGTGGTTGCTAGAGGTATGGGAAAACCTTGCGTGGTAGGAGCGGAAGAACTTATCATAGATTACAACAACGCCGTTGTTTACTCCAAAAATAAGAAAATTGCAATAAAAGAAGGAGATATTATCTCTATCGACGGTACTACAGGTGAAGTTTTTACTGGAGCTATAGCCGTTAAAGAAGTTTCCATATTGGATGAAACTGTTCCTATAGTCACTACTGTGAGAAAGCTTTTATCTTGGGCGGATAAAGAAAGAAGTATTAAGGTTCGAGCCAACGCTGACACCCCGGAGGATGCAAGAATAGCACGTTCCTTAGGTGCAGAAGGTATAGGTCTTTGTAGAACGGAACACATGTTTTTTGCGCCTGATAGGATAAGAAAAGTCCAGGAAATGATTATATTTGACGGGGAGAGGAGAAGAATAGCTATAGAGGAGATAAAACTCTTCCAACAAGGTGATTTTTACGCGGTATTAAAAGAGATGGACGGGTTACCGGTCACTATAAGACTACTAGATCCTCCGTTGCATGAATTTTTACCTAAAGGTGAGAACGCCATTAGAAGGTTAGCACTAGAGCTGGGAATAGAATATAAAGACCTCAGTAAAAGAATTGAGTATATGTCCGAAATTAATCCTATGTTAGGTCACAGGGGATGTAGAGTGGGTATAACTACACCAGAAATATATAAGATGCAAGTAGAAGCTATCTTAGAAGCTGCTGCTAAGCTTACTAGAGAAGGGTATAGCCCAAAAGTTGAGATTATGATACCTCTTGTAGGAATCGTAGGAGAGATGCAAAAAATAAGAGAAGAGATAGAATCTTTGATAGAGAGCTTTGAAACCGATTCTCCAGTTTTGATTGGTACTATGATAGAAGTCCCCAGAGCAGCTATTATAGCTGATCAACTGGCAAAAATTACCGACTTTTTCTCTTTCGGTACCAACGACCTTACACAGCTTACACTAGGTTTTTCAAGAGATGACGCTGGAAAATTTCTACCGCTATATATTGAAAAGGGGATTTTGGATAAAGATCCTTTTAGTACCTTAGATAAAGAAGGTGTTGGAGAATTGATTAAGATAGCCACGAACAAAGGGAAAAAGAGCAATCCTGAGCTAAAAGTAGGTGTGTGCGGAGAACACGGTGGAGATCCTGAGTCCATACATTTCTTTAACACTTTATCTATAGATTACGTATCGTGTTCGCCTTATCGAATTCCTGTGGCTCGTCTGGCGGCTGCCCATGCACAGATCGGAGATTAAAGAACTGCCTCCGTCAGTTATAGAAAAAATAGCTGCAGGAGAAGTAGTTGAACGACCAGCTTCAGTTGTAAAAGAGCTTGTAGAAAATTCTGTAGATGCTAGTGCTAGAGATATTAGAGTCTCTTTTAGAGGCGGTGGAATTGAAAGTATAGTAGTTGCAGATAACGGTACGGGAATTCCTTCAGAGTATTTAGAGTTGGCGTTTAAAAAATTTACCACAAGTAAAATTAAAAGTTTTGAAGATATCTATAAGCTCAGTAGTTACGGTTTTAGAGGAGAAGCCCTTCACTCTATTGCTGCGGTGTCTAAGGTAAAAATAGTTACAGCTACCGAAGAAAATGTTGGAGTTGAAGCACTCTTTGTAGCAGGAAAACTTATTTACAAAAAAGAGATAGCAGCTGCACGAGGTACCACAGTAGAAGTAAAGGACCTCTTTTTCAATATACCTACACGTAGAAAATTTCTCAAATCTAAAGCTACTGAAACAAAGCGGATATTTGATACTGCGGTTGCTTTAGCCTTAGCTAATCTAAAGTGTCGTTTCCGCATAGATAGAGGTAAAGAGCTGCTTACTCTTAATCCGTATAAGGAAGAATCTCTAGATAACCTTGAAGAAAGAGTACGTATCATATACGGTGAGAGGAGTTATAACGATTTTGTTGCAATAGATACTCCACAACTCTATGGAATTGTTGAATCTTTTCCCCCTAGAGGAGTCAGAAGAGAGTTTATATTTGTTAACGGTAGATGGATAAAGAACAAAGAATTGTCAGGGGCGTTTAGATACGCGGTTAAAAGTATATGGGGTGGAGACAAGGTGCCGTCTGTTTTTGTTTTCTTAAAATTGGATCCAGATTCGATAGACGTGAACGTTCATCCTCGTAAACTCGATGTTAAATTTTCTTCCAACGTTCTCGATTTTTTCGTTCATAGTCTAAAAAAGGTTCTCCGAGAAGCTAAAAGAGGAGTAACAATCTATTTGTCTGAAATTCCCAGTACCGATCACCGTATGATAGATCAAGAAGATCGTAATACGGAAAGTTTTCCTATTCAGCGGACAGACTTCGAAAATGTTCTGACTAAGAGTAAAAACGTGAAGGTAGGATCTTCTGGAAAGTTTGGGAATCTACTTCCTATTTTAGATGATGTCAATCCTGTATCCAGGGTTGTAGGCCAGATTCACAACTCCTTTGTTGTTGTTGAAACTCGGCTGGGCGTTGCTTTTATAGATCAACATGCTGCTCATGAAAGAATATGGTACGAGGAGATATTGGAAGAGAGGGTCTCTAAGAGCAGATTTATCTTCCCGCATAAACTGTCTTTGACAAAAGAGGACAAAGCAGAACTTGAGAATTTTAAGCAAATTTTCTCTAAACTGGGATTCGATTTATCTGTACACAATAACGATTTTTATCTAGTATCTTATCCTTCTCTACTTGATCCTGATATGGCTGTAGAGATTGTTTATAGTTCTTTGGAAAAAGGTTTTCAAACGGTAGAAGAATTAATAGATGTTACAGTGGCTAATATCGCTTGTAAAAAAGCTATAAAAATAGGCAAAAGATTATCTGTTCAAGAATGTGAATCGCTTGTTGATAAACTTTTTAGGTGTAAAGAGCCGTGGAGGTGCCCTCACGGAAGAGCTGTATTTGTAGAACTGGATATAAATTTTTTACTCAAATCGTTTGAAAGAATATAAAATTTGTATTTTTGTTGCTATTTGATGTATATTATGGAGCGTATATATGTTAAAATGCGGTAAATATATCAAATGAAAGTGGAGGGAATCATGAGAGTAAAGAATTTGGGGGTGGGCGTATTAGTGGCCTTTACAATGATAGCGGCGTCACCTTATTCAAAGCGTGCTGGTAATGTGGAAGTGAAGGATCCTAATCCTCCAAGCGGTAACAGTGTGGGTGTGCCTAACAGAGCTACAGGTGGACCTGATGCCTTCGGTTATTTATTTGCTGATACTTTCGAGGCGTTGTGTAGTTACCAGATGGTAACTCTAAATGCAGGTACACTTGTGGGGGATGGAGATGATGTGTGTCATACAATCACTCTTTCTCAGCCTTTTCAGTTTTACGGTAACAGCTATACTCAGCTGGATGTATGTACCAACGGTTTTATAAGTACGCAGATAGGAGGAGGTTCTGGTGGCGATTTGTCAAACGATTGTCCTCTGCCAGCTTCTCCATCTACAGGCTCCGGTGCGAGGATGTACGTGATACATGATGACCTCGTATTGGATGGAGGCAGTGCTATTGAAACTCAATTTTTTAATGTTTGTCCACGCCAAAACTCTGTGACAGGTGTAGATGAACCGTGTACTGTAGTGCAGTGGAAAGGGGTAAGACATTTTGGCGATACTACGCAGTTTAAGATGCAAGCTATCCTTTACCATAATTCAGGAGGTATAGCCTATATGTGGGATAACAATAACCCTGAGCAGGGGTCAGGATCTACTACTGGAATACAGGACAGTACTGCTACTATAGGTCTAACGTACGCTTGTAATACTCCTGGTTCCCTTGCTCCCAACTCGGGTGTATGTTTTTATAGAGATCCCAATGCCCCTCTTGTTAGCCTAACTCTTACAGAGAGTGCAACAACTGTTCCTGTTAACGGTCAAGTAACGTACACTGTTACAGCTTCTAATACTGGAGGAGGGGCTGCTACCGATTCTAATTTGACTCTTACCTACGATCCCGCTGTTCTATCTTATGTGGGTGATACTTGTGGCGGTAGTGATGCGGGTGGTACATGGAATTGGTTTATAGGGGACATTCCTGCGGGAGGCGCGGTCAGCTGTGATATTATCTATACATTAACAGCTTGTGCTAATCCTAACGTTACAGCTGAGCTTACCGGCTCTAACTTTCTTACTCAAAACGCTTCAGGAACACCCCTTAATAGTGCTATTGTTGATGGAAGTTTTGAGGCTGGTACACCTAATCCAAACTGGAACGAGTTCTCTACCAACTTCGGTACACCCATTTGTGAGACTGCTACCTGTGGTACTGGAGGGGGTACTGCTGGTCCTAGAACCGGTAATTTTTGGGCATGGTTTGGTGGGATAGATACACTAGAAGAAGGTACACTGTCCCAAAATGTTACGTTAGCCTCAGGAGGAGTTGCAACGCTCAAATTCTGGTTATGGACAGGTGTAGGTAGCGGTAACGGTACCGATTTCTTTGAAGTTAACGTGGATGGAAATCAAGTGTTCCAAGCTCTTGAAAATGATCCTACTTACTCGGGAGGATATACAGAAGTATCTGTAGATCTCTCTGCGTACGCTGACGGAGGTACTCACACCATTGAGCTGCATTCGATTATCAATCCTCCTGCAGGCCAAGTTACAAATTTCAGTGTAGACGATGTTGAACTATACTCGTGCCAAGTGGCTACTATAGGTCCACCTAACTACCTAGATATACCTACAGTTTCCACATCGGGATTGGTACTATTAGTGGTGTTCTTTGCAGCTATGGGCGCATGGTTGCTTCGTAGATAGTTAGAAAATATTTATTATTAAGTTGTAATAAGGGGCAAGAAAGTGCCCCTTTTTTTGTTTTTCTGCCATTTAATTCTAAAGTAGTTTTGTTTTGACTGTTGAAGTTTTTTTGGTTAAAGTTGATCATGTTTGAGGAGGTGTATGATGAGAGTAGTTGGTGTGGTAGTAAGTGTGATATCTACGGTCGCTGTGACTTTTGCTCAAACTGCGATTAAGCCTTCAAAAAGACAGGATTATCCCAGACCTGCTGTAGTAGGTAACGTGGAGGAATATAAGATAGTTCCTGAGTTAGATTCTTTGCTACAAAAGGGACGTTATAGAATTTGGCAACACAGGGTACATATACCTGGTGCTTATTTTCTTAAGGTATACTTTCAAGATTTAGAGTTAGCACCGGGTGATGTTATTGAAATATATTCGGGAAGCGGAAAGTTGGTAGATACTTTAAGTGGTAAAGGTCCCTATGGAACTGGAGCAGTATGGAGTCTGTCTGTTAGAGGTGAGATATTGGATGTTGTTTTTAAAACACTTTCTCCTCTCACTGCCTCTCGTTTTAAGATAACAAAACTACTTGTAGGTACGGTTGATCCTTTTGATGAACCTGAGAGTATTTGTCCTCCTGCAGATTTCGAGGATGTTATATGTTATCAATCGGATCCTCAGAAATGGGCTAACGTTATGGCATCTGTAGGGGTTATGTCTGTTGGCGGGGATCCTAACTCCGCTACAAACGGATTGTGGTGTTCAGGTTCCAACGTTTCTCCGCTTAATTATCTATTAACTAATTACCACTGTATACCGGATGCTTCTCCATGCGCTAACTCTGAATTTGTTTTTAAGTACTATCGCGTGGGATGTAATAATAACTCCCCACCCACTACCGATTGGGTAAGTTTTCGATGTAAAGATACAGTTGTTTTCTCGGGTTTTTCAAGTTGCGAACCTTCATCGCCAAATAACTTAGACTTCTCTCTTAACTCTGTAATAGGAGATCCATCTGCAGTTTTTGGGTTTGTTCGTCCAGATCCTAACCCAGTAACTTCCGGAGAAAATATATATATTATTCAACATCCCGCTGGAAGACCCCATGAGATTACTCACGGTGGAGGTGCAAACGTAGTTGTTGATACTAACAATTCATCTGGTGGTAATACACTTCGTTATTACGATACCTTAGATACCGAAGGAGGAAGTTCTGGTTCTCCTATATTTAGAGAAAGCGATGATCTTATGGTAGGACTTCACCACTGTGGTGGTTGTACTACGGCTTCGCAAGGCAACAGAGGTATGTTGATGTCAGATATATATCCTTTTATAAGTTCCTATTTGTGTACATCTTCTCCTCAGGTGATCCTGATAGATCAAGGTGAATTAAAAGAGGTTGCTGGAAACGGAGATAACGTTCAAGATCCTGGAGAGGTATGGCAATTTATGCCCTCTTTTAAAAATAGTGCTTGTTCCTCTTCTGCTCAAGACGCTAGCTTTTCATTCTCTGTTTCAGCTTCTTCTACTGCATCTGCACAACTTATCCATGGAACCGGTTTGCTAGGAACTTTAGGAGTTGCTGCAACAGGCAATCCTAATTCGTACGTAGAAGTTGTTATAGACCAAAGCAGTAGTTGCGGTTCTAAAGTTGTATTAGATGTGGCAACGTCAAGTAGCAACGGCAATAATTGGTCTCAGAACGGAGTTTTAGAGATAACGGTCGGTGCACCTGTTTCCCTTTTTACAGAGGACTTTTCTGGTCCTTTCCCGGGGAATTGGACCATAATAGACGGAGGTACCGGTACAGGCCCAGCTTCAACATGGACAACTTCTAATCCTGGTAACCGTAACCTTCCTCTTAACCCTCCTTTTGCTATAGCAGATTCTGATGCGCTGGGTCAGGGAACTACAATGGATGAAAGTTTGATCTCTCCTGTTATAGATGCTAGTGGTGAGTCTTCTGTAGTGCTAGAGTTTGATTACGTTTTTAGGACCTACTCTGGTGGAGGTAACGAAGTAGCCGACGTTGATATCAAATCATCTGCTACAGGTGGTAGTTGGGTAAATGTTTTTCGTAAGACTCAAAATGACGGTACAGGAGATAATTTGCAACACGCAAGTATAGATATTTCAGCTTACGCAGCTAACCAAACCGATTTGCAAATACGTTTTAGATACTACAACGCTAATTATGACTACTATTGGGCTATAGATAATATAGTAGTAAAAGGAGGGAATTATAATTGTACACCTTCTGGTAATACTATTCTCTTCCAAGCGTTTCATGAATTAGGCAATACTAGCGAGTGGAGTAACTGTGTAGACTGTTAGCAAGGGATGGAGCAGGGCCTTTTTGAGTAAAAGGCCCTGCTGATGCAGATCTATCTACATGCTATTGATATATGGGCGTTTTCTTTTTGGGAAGGGTCATACGCGTTTATAGTTAAAAGCTCTCCGGTAGGAAACTCTACTTGTTTAGCGGTTAAAATAAATTCATAAAAGTTTTTCTCTATGAAAATCTTTGCTTTTGTTCCATCTTTCTCTTCAACTTCTAATAC
>JALWYX010000026.1:35833-56317 GCA_027078415.1 Thermoanaerobaculia bacterium | reverse complement strand
TATAATTTGCTCTTTGCCCTTAGTGAAAGGTCCTAAGACAACATGGCATTGCTCTACATTGGATCGATCGCTCTCCTTGCAACTGTTGATAGACCAATAAATAGCTTCTCTTAATACGGTTTTAGCGAAAGCAGCAGGAAAAGGTAAAGTGATTCTGACTTTTTCGTTAGGAGAATCTACGTTCATTTTTATCCAAAGAAAATCGCATTTGTCAGCATATATTGCAGTTGTATATGTTATGAGGGTTAATAGTGCTATAACTACTTTTTTCATTTTATCACCTCCTTAAAGAGTTCTTCTAGTAAATACGTCAGAATGTAAATGTGGTTACACATATGCCTAGATTGTCAATTTGTCAATGAGGCTTTTCTGTATCTATTCTGTATCTATAATGAATAGCTTTTGATAGTAGTTTCAGGTGAAAAGAAGTTATCTTAGATACTTTTAATTTTTAGTTAGGAGCTCTGTTATCTCGTTTGTGAATTTTTTCATTTTTTCTACGTGAGTTGCACTCCAGTAGATTCTTTTGCAATTTGGACATTCTAGAAAGTGTTGTTGCGTTTTAGCTACATAGGGTGGTATATGGTGTAACACTTCTTCCTTGCATACTTTGTCTAAAATTGTGTTGCATCTTATACATCTAGATAAAAATTTGTAAGGTATAGGTAATGAGAAATATTTTGCAACTTCTATTATTTGTTCTTTGATGTTATTTGCTTTTACTAGATAGGTAAATATTGCTTTTTTTCTTTCCAGTATTTTTCTATCTTTTGTAAGAAGGTAACGTTTGTTTAGGTAAGATATATCTACCAGTTGGCGGTCATGTAGACTTTGGTTGTAAATTACATCATATCCAAATATTCTAAGCCACTTAGCTAGACCTCCTAACATTGCATCAGCTATAAATTTTTTGTCGTTTGACATGCTTTAAGAATGGTTAAAATTTCTCTGGCTGCTTCATTTTCAGCTTCTTTTTTACTGCTACTTTCCTTTGTTACCGCAACTTCTCCTACTCTGCACTCAACTTCGTACACTTTTTTGTGATTAGGTCCAGAAATTGATACTACATTGTACTCTGGGCAAGACAAGTTGTTCTTAGATACAAATTTGATAAGTTCGTTTTTAGGATCTACCAATAAGTCGATCTTTTCTACCTCGAAGTGAGTTTCTAGGAGTTTATTTATAAGTTTTCTGACATTTTCTATTCCTCCGTCTAAATATATAGCTGCTGTTAGAGCTTCAAAAGTATCTGCTAGAATATGTAGATGCTCCGAGATATTTTCCTTTGAGAGACTTCTGCCTACTTTGATATAGTTGTGCAAATTTAGTACGCTGCTCCAGCAGGCCAAATTTTTTTTGCTCACTAAGTAATGTTTGAGTTTGGATAGCTTGCCCTCATCTGAGAGGGGAAATTCTTTGAATAACCACTCAGATACTATAAAGCCTATTACGCTGTCTCCTAAAAATTCTAAACGTTGGTAATCGGTTTTTCCGTAAGACGGATGTGTTAAAGCTTCTTCTAAAAGAGTGGGATCTTTAAAGCTGTATTCTATAGCTTTTTCTAACTCTCTATACATTTTGTTATTACATCTCTGATCCTATCGCTTAGTAGTTTAGCATCTGGCATAATTGCTCTGTCTGCTATGATACCTACTGTTAATTTTTCGTTGTAAGTAAAGATGCTTATTCCTAAGCCTATGTTGCCAGCTTGAGGTACCCAAAATATTACATCTTTTACTTTATGTCCCAAGAAATATAAAGGTTTAGCTGGTCCTGGCACATTTGTCATAACTAAAGAGCCCTTAAGTGAAAAAGATTTTAGAATAAGCTTGTAAAGTGGGTCTGGAGCTATCCCCATAAATTGTAAAATAGAAAATGCTGCCCAAGGTTGTAAGGAAGCTTTTAGTTTTCCCATTTCACTCTTTATAGCTGCTACTTTTTCCTTTATTCCTTTCGCAGTGATCGGAAGCTTTAAAAATACTAGTCCAAAGTGGTTCCCTCCTCTGTCCATCATCTCTAAAGGTCTTATATTTACTGGAACTACAGCACGTATATCTGCCAACTTCGTTTTCAGGTTTTTAAATTCTTCTTCTATAGCTTGTGCTACACAAGCTGTTACAATGTCATTCACTGTACAACCGAACTCTTTGGCCTTACTTGATACCTTGGCTAGTTTTATATTTGAGATCCAACTTACACTTTTTCTTCCTGTCAATTCACGTTTGTATGTAGTTTTTTCATCTGGTAGCATTGCTAAAAGGTGTCCTAGCGATTTGGTAATACCGATAATTTTTATCCCAGTAGGTAGCGAATCGAATATTTCTGCAGGTTTGGCTAGAAGTTTTACAGCCTTGGGCATGGTTTCCTGTAATATTTCCACCGCTTCTTTATGCGAAAGTGACTTGTCTAAAAAGAGTCTTCTAAGAGGAGAATCTTTGAAAGTTCCCTCTGTCTCTATTCCCATCAGAGACAACATAAATAGGGTAAGTAAAATACCATCACCTATAGCGTGATGTATACGCCAAAATAGTACACTATCTGCTCCTGTATCTATTAAATGACATTGCCACAAAGGTACGGTCTTAGGAAGAGGTTTCGAAATCTCTACAGATGCAAAGAATGGTAGCTCTTCCTTTTTAACTGTATGGGTGAATATATGTTTTTCTACGGAGAAATGGTGGTGTTTAATCCAGTATTTGCCTACAGGAAGGGATTGTATGTGTGGCAGTATAGTGAAATGTGACCCCAGATACTCCTTCAGCAAAGGGTAAGATATTTTTCCTTCTAAAAATAGAAAACCGTTTATGACCATTCTGTTTTGGTCAGAATCCATCCTTAACCACGCTCTGTCGGCGGGTGCTATAAGTTCCCTATCTTCTGGAGTATCCATGTAGATATTTTAATGCAAATTAGGCACCTGATATCTCACTCATGCTATCTATCAGGTATTTAATTTTATGTTGCCTTAGACCGTTTATAAGATCGTCTATGAAATTAAGTGGGCTTTCATCTGGTATTATGTCGATATCTTGGTAATTTGAGGGAGGCGGTAATATTACTCTTTTCCCTGGGGCATCTACCATGATAGTTGAATCTTGTAGGTTACTCAAGAGATCCCCTGATAGATAGTAAGCGGTTATATTGTTATAAGTTTGATCTTTGGAAATGTAAAGTTCTTCTTCTTTTATGTTGTATTTATCTGCGTACAGTAAAATATGCTCCAAATGTACACCAGCTGCGTCAAAAGTTACAGCCTTTCTGCCTGTTACAATTGATGCACTAGCTGCTAGACCACCTCCTAAAGAATGACCCACAAAAACCAATTTCGCGTCTGGATCTTTCTCCTTTAAAGATCTATCCAATTTTCTAGCCAGATTCATGGCCTGTTCATACTGTTTATCCAAAGCAACACCGCTTCCTTGGGTAAAGTTGGTTTTCCAGTCGGCTAGATCATCACTACCTCTATACGCCACTACGTACTCGTTGTTCTTCTCGTTATAGTACACTTGAGCGTAAAAGCCGGTTGAAGGATCTGATAAAGAGGATGGATCGATACCTAATTTTTTCAGTTCATTTGCATCGAGTGGTCTATAACCTTCTGGTATCCCTTTCCTTCCATATACAACGTTGCTTAATTTGGCGTACTTCAAATCCTGTTTTACTTGTTCAGGTATCGTTCTACCGTCTATAGGAGGAGAATCCCAACTATTTGATATTGCAGTGCTGCGAATAAATCTTATAATTTTTGCCCCTACTGCTATTATCCATCCGAAAAAATCTTTTATCTTCTCTATAGAAAAGTTGCCTATACTTTTAAAAGTGTCCAGTAAGGTGTTAAATATGTTATTTATCCCTTCTCCTAAATCTTTGACGATACTTGCTACTTGCTCTTCTAGCTTTGCCAAAGAGTCAAATATTTTGTTAGCCAGTTTAATCCCTCTAGAAACAGTTTGTTTAAAAACCGATAAGGCATCTTTGACTGAAGATACGAAGTCGTTTACAACGTTCCCAGCTGTGTTGCGAACTTGCTCTAATCCTGTATCCACCAACTTTCCTATATCTTTTGCTATGGAGGAGAGTTGATCTATAGTGGATTCCCCTTTGTTTAGTATAGAGTGGGATAGCGTATCGTATTTATCAAATAGAGACTCTTTTACTTTTACAAGGTCACCAAGGAATTTATCTGCTTTCTGACCCTTCAAAAGGTTGCTCAGTGCTAAGAACTTTTCACCAAACTGATCATCTAACTTTTTTAAACCTTCTCTGTTCTGTAAAACAGATTTAACCTCATTGGAAACTTTAGCAGCATGTAAAGATATCGTTTCTGAGATCTTACCTAAGACATTTTCTTGAGCTATTTCCCCTGTTAAAATCTTTTTCCTTGTGAGCTGGGATAAAATAAATTTTTCCCTCAGCTCTAAAGGAGCTTTGGAGATAAAGTTAAGATAATTTTCGCCCTTTAACCTATCTAGCAAAAAGTCTCTGGCTGTTACAGAGATATTGTTCTCTATTTGAGGTATCTTTAATAACTTTGAAATCTCGTTTTGATCGCCGTGTTTGTGAGTAAGGTAGGCTAATTTTTGGGCCGTTTTTTTATCGATAAAAGAGCTGTATAACTCGTTTGGCATTTCAGATATATTGGTGACCAATTTTTTATATCCTCTAGCATCTAAAGTGGCCTTTTTATCGTTCCGCAAGTTGAAAAACAGATTTTTAACAGACTCAAACTGATCGTCAGATATCTTTTTTCCTTTAGCTTGAGAAACTACTTTGAGAAATTTTTCATTCACTCTAAAACTACCCGTTTTTTTTACGTCCATAATCCCCCCCTTCTAGGAGTGTTCAGTAATAATTGGCGTAAAACACTATAAAGTTAGGTATATCTTGGCTAGACCACTTGGATTTGAGAATAAAATTAAGTTTGGGTCTCTATTGTTATTCTTCCACCACAATATGTCTCTTTTTTTGATTTGTTGCCGGAAGGATTTATTATCTTTCTATAACACAATCAAAGATTGCAAAAACTGTGTTACTGAGTTACAATTTTCAGTAGTTTTGGGAGGTCGTCTAACGGTAGGACAAGCGGCTCTGGACCGCTGAGTCGGGGTTCGAATCCCTGCCTCCCAGCCATTTCTAGAGAAAATTAAATAAGAGTTCAAAGTAGCTGTTTTTCAGAGGCACTGAGTATGTTAGTTATATTATAAAGGTGAGGAATGCTTTGTATGGTGAGTTAGTTGTTTATCGGAAGGTCTAGGAAAGATTTTTTAAGTTAAAACTTTACAACAAAGGTGGTTTTTATACATATTGCTGGATTGTAAAGCTGGTACGGGAGGTTTGCTATCTTCTATTCTGTATAACGTACTTTTTATAGATATCCTAACGCTTTGAGTTGTTTTATTGTAGACGATGATGGGTCTGTAGAAGGGCATATAGATCTGTCTTTTTCCGGTACCAATTTGCTTTGTATCCATTGGGAAAGCATAGTTTTTAGCTTTTTTGCTTGTTCAGGGTATTGTTCTATTACGTTTTTTGTTTCTGCAGGATCGTTTTCTATATCAAAAAGTACCATCTTATCACCAAGAAAGGAAGCAACTTTTTTGTTAGGCGCCAAGATAAGTTTAAATCTTTCATATTTTATACTCTTTTGCCACGAGTCATTTGGTGAGTAGCCCGCTTCGGCGAATATTGGATCTTTTCTGCATACTTTGTTTTCTATACACTCTTTTAATGATATTCCTCTATTCCAACTATTCTGTATGCCTACATATTCTAATATTGTAGGAGCTATGTTTAAAAGGACAGTATTCTCTGGTATACGCTTAGGAGCTATTTTTTTTGGATAGTAAAAGAAAAGAGGTACTCGTAGAGATGCATCGTAAGCAAATCTTCCATGGTCGAAATAGTATTCATGGTCTCCTAGTGACTCTCCGTGATCGGAGGTGAATATAACTAAAGTGTTATTTAGTAAACCTTTTGTTTGTAACCCTTCGAATAACTTTTTTATCCAGAAATCGGTATAATATATCTCTGCATCGTATCTAGCTATGTAAAATGCCAAATTGTCCTTACCATCCATTACTTGGGTATAACCTATACCCCCTAATTGACGTCTTTTAGTTTTAGCTATAAATATCTTTTTATCGTGTTTTGAAAAGAGCTCATCTTCTTGAAACTTATTTTTAAAAGTCTCAGGGGGATCGTAGGGGAAATGAGGATCTAAGTAATGGATCCAAAAAAAGTAAGGCGATTCCTTTGTATCAATCTTGTTTGCAAGTTCTAAGGCTATGTTTGTAGTGGCCTCCGCTCTGCCTAATCGTTCTATCTCCTGTGGATCTTTACTTTTTTTCCATGGTTCTATGAAGTAATCAAATCCTTGGTTGAAAAAAAAGTCGCTTCCTGCTGCACCGTTAGCTACTACCGCTAAAGTAGTATAACCTGCGTTGTCTAGTATTTCAGCTAACGTTTTGTATTCGCACGGTAATGGTATACCTGTTCTGTTTACGACCCCGTGGTCTCTTCCGTAAGAAGCTGTAAATATCGAAGCGAAGGAAGGGGTTGTCTTGGGCCATTGAGCCCAAACATATTCGAAAAGTACACCATCTTTTGCTAGCTGTGAAAGAAAAGGAGCCGTGTTTCTAGAGTAACCGTAAAAAGGAAGATGGTCAGCCCTCAGGGTATCCACAGTTATCAACAGTATGTTGATATTTCCCTCTTTGTTACGACACGCTAGCAAAAAAGTGCAAAGGAAAATAATAGTTATAAAGTTGCTTACTCTTGTCACAGAATTTTCTCCTATTTCCAAATTTGTAGTTTATATAAAGCTACTGCTGTAGCTACAGAAACGTTTAGGGATTCTACTCCTTTCACTGGAATAGTTACAATTAGGTTACTTTTTTTTATTAATTCTTCTGGTACACCTTTAGATTCGTTGCCTACTACTAACATGTAAGGAGACGTTATTGTTACATTATCTATTGATTTTCCTTTGTGTGGATCTAGAGTTACTACAGGAATATTTCTCTCTCTCGTAAAAGAGAACATTTTATCCAACGGTATATTTTGAATTACAGCTATATCAAAGATAGCACCCGCCGATGCTCGTAAGACTTTAGGGTTGTAGATAGACGATGTTTCAGGTGAAGAGAAGATTGCATCTACTCCTGTAGCTAAAGAAGTTCTTATTATAGTACCGAAATTACCAGGATCTTGTATTTTGTAGCAGTAAAGGTACACTCCACTTTTATGCTTTATATCTTTTATAGTATAGGGTGTAAATTTAATTAACGCTAGGGGATATTGAGGGCTTTTTGTTGCAGATAAGCGTTTAAAAGTCTCTTTATTTACATGGTAAACTTTGCATCCTTTGTAGATTTCTCTGTCAGAATCTAAAGTTACAACAAGTTTTAATTCCAAATTTTTAGATCTAGCTAGTTTAAATAGTTTTTGGCCTTCTATAAGCAGGGAGTTTTCAAGATCTCCTTTGCGGGCTTTTCTAAATAGTTTGTAAATTTGTTTAGGTAAATTGTTTTTAACCATTCTTATTCAAAACAAGGTGGTAATTTTCGGGCGAAATAATTATTAAAAAGATCAATTTTTTGCAGCTAAAGATTTTTATATTTTGAATGATTAATTCATAATTTTTGTTTATGATATGTTATTATATAATCCAATCTGGAGTAAAGCGTGTATTCTGCGGGAAATTAAGGAGCTTTTTCCCTTTCGATTTTTAAACTTCGGGAGGAGTGATGGAAGTAGGGGTTATCCAGTTTTGGGAGCATCTTCAAAAAGGAATAGATGTTATAGCTAAAGCTAGTTTCGCTTTTGAGCTGTTAGGTATAAAGGACGCTTTTAAAGACTATTTTAGCCGTATATTTTCTTCTCCTATATCGTTGGTTATAGTACCTTACGATAATCCTGAGCCGGTAGGGTTTATGAAGCTTGAGAACGAGATTTTATTGGAGGGTAGAAGGGTAATAGATGAAATGTTGAATAATCTTCCTGAGTACTACGATTTTCTTGTATGGACTTCAGCTTCTTTGAAAAAAATAGAGATAGGCGATGAGGAGCATCTTTTTTTAGTTAGATGGGCTATGGTACATTGTCCTGTTGGTTATGCTATAGGAAGTAGTGGTGCGGTAGAGGTTCCTAAGGAAATGCTTAGAGACGGTAAAGAACGTGTCTACGCTTCTTTTGCTACTCTTAAAAAGGGAGGAATGTTTAAATCTTTAACGGGAGGGATGAGCTCTGGTAGAGATTCTGTAAAGGAGGCTGTTGTTAATGCTATAGCCTCCATTTTTGTACCTTACGTAGAAAAAGGATAAAAAGGGGTTTAGTTATGAACAGAAAGTTTCTTTTTACCTCTGAATCTGTTACTGAGGGGCATCCGGATAAAGTAGCTGATCAGATATCTGATTCTGTACTTGATAGGTTGATAGAGCAAGACAAGAAAGCCAGGGTAGCGTGTGAAACTTTAGTTACTACAGGGATGGTATTTATAGCTGGAGAGATAACTAGTTCTTACTCTCCCGATTTTCAAGCAGTAGCACGCGATGTATTGAAAAAGGTTGGGTATACTGATCCTAGTTACGGTATCTCTGCTGATCATTGTGCAGTTGTCGTTTCTGTAGATAAACAATCTCCTGATATTAGTATGGGGGTAGATAGTGGTGGAGCGGGTGACCAAGGTATTATGTTTGGCTTTGCATGCGATGAGACCGAGGAGCTTATGCCTCTTCCTATAGTATTAGCGCACAAAATTACTAAAAGACTAGCGCATCTTAGAAAAAGTGGGTATTTGCCGTGGTTACGCCCAGATGGTAAAAGTCAGGTGACCGTTGAGTATGAAGGATGGGGAAACCCTAAAAGAATAGATACTGTGCTTGTCTCTACACAACACGATCCTGATATTAAGAGTAAAGATATATACGAAGCTGTAGTGGAAGAGGTGGTAAAACCTATACTTCCAAGCAGTATGGTTGAGAGTACGAAGTTTCTAGTTAATCCTACCGGGAGATTTGTCATAGGAGGACCTCACGGGGATTGTGGTCTTACAGGTAGAAAAATTATTGTAGATACTTATGGAGGAGTTGGGCGCCATGGAGGAGGAGCGTTTTCAGGAAAAGATCCTACTAAAGTGGATAGATCTGCTAGCTATATGGCTAGAGCTATAGCTAAATCTATAGTTAAGGCTAAATTGGCTAGCAGGGTAGAGGTTCAGCTAGCCTACGCTATAGGAAAGAAGGAACCTGTTTCTGTGTATATAGATAGTTTCGGCACTTCAGTTGTAGCAGATGAAGATATAGAAAAAGTGGTGTTACGCATTTTCGATCTAACTCCTGAAGGTATAATAAGAACGTTACGTTTAGATAGACCTATATTCGCAAAAACTGCGTGTTACGGACATTTTGGAAGAAAAGAGCCTGAGTTTAGTTGGGAACATGTGGATAAATTTGCCCAGAAGTTAAGCGAATTGCTACCTGTATCGGCAAAAAAGTAGATCAGAAGGAGGAGTTATGTCTATAGAAACTATGAAGTTTCATATAAAGGATAAATCTTTAGCAGCAAAAGGTAAGTTGAGGATAGAATGGGCAGATTCTCAAATGCCTGTTCTACGTAAAATAAGGGAGGATTTTTCCAACCGTAAGCCTCTCCAAGGAGTAAAGATCTCGGCATGTTTACATGTAACTACAGAAACGGCTAACCTTATGAAAACTTTGAAAGCAGGTGGTGCTACAGTTAGACTGTGCGCTAGTAATCCTCTCTCAACACAAGATGATGTGGCGGCAAGCTTGGTTATGGATTACGGTATAGAGGTTTTTGCTATAAAAGGCGAGGATAATAAAACGTATTACGAGCATATAAACGCTGTTTTGGATATTCAACCTGATATAACTATGGATGACGGAGCAGATCTTATTTCTACTTTGCATTCTAAAAGAAAGGAACTACTGCAAAAGGTTAGAGGAGGTACAGAAGAGACTACAACAGGAGTTATAAGGTTGCGTTCTATGTCTAAAAGAGGTGTACTAGCTTACCCTGTCATAGCCGTTAATGATTCTGCTACAAAACATCTTTTCGATAACAGATTTGGTACTGGACAGAGTACAATAGACGGCATTATTAGGGCTACTAATATACTTTTAGCTGGCAAAGAAGTTGTTGTAGTGGGATTTGGAGATTGTGGTAGAGGTGTAGCCTCTAGAGCTAGGGGATTGGGAGCCCATGTTACTGTTGTCGAGGTTGATCCAGTGAGAGCCCTCGAAGCGGTTATGGAAGGATATAGAGTTACTTCTATGGAAGAAGCAGCTAAGTACGGAGATATCTTTGTAACAGTTACAGGTAATAAGCACGTTATAAGGGAAGAGCATTTTCAATCTATGAAAGATGGCGCTATATTGGCTAACAGTGGTCATTTTGATGTAGAGATAGATATTCCTTCGTTGCGTAGACTGTCGAAAAGTACCGTAAATGTCAGAGAAAACGTTGAAAAGTTTACGCTGTACTCGGACAAGAAAATATACTTACTCGCCCAGGGAAGACTAGTTAATTTAGCAGCTGCAGAAGGACACCCTGCTGCCGTTATGGATATGAGTTTTGCCAATCAAGCGCTAGCTGCTGAGTATATTATCAAAGAATCTCTAACACCCGGAGTTTATACTTTGCCAGATAAGATAGATAAAGAGGTAGCCGAACTAAAATTATCGTCTATGGGGGTAAAGATAGAACGATTAACCGAAGAACAGATAAAGTATTTAAGCAGTTGGGAAGAGGGTACCTAATGGAGTGTATAGTTTTGGGAGGTGGATGTTTTTGGTGCATAGAAGCAGTTTTTAGAAGAGTAGACGGTATTATAGACGTTGTCCCTGGTTACTCTGGAGGTTGGAAGGAAAAACCTACTTACCAAGAAGTTTGTTCTGGTACTACAGGACACGCTGAAGTTGTGAAAGTGCTTTTTGACCCAAAAGTTATAACTCTTGAAGAGATCTTAAATATCTTTTTTGCCGCTCACGATCCTACATCGTTAAATAGACAGGGTAACGATGTGGGGGAGCAGTATAGGTCTATTATTTTGTATACCGATGAGGAACAGCTAGAGGTTGTAAAAAATGTTATGGAGGAGTTAAAGAAAAAATATTCTAAACCTATAGTAACTCAAATAAAGAAGCTGGATAACTTTTATCCTGCGGAGAAGTATCATTGGAATTATTTCGATAGAAATAAACAACAACCATACTGTAGGTACACTATAGCTCCTAAGATAGAACGACTTGCAGAGAAAGGTTTTATAAAATCTTGATCAACCTTTCTCTATAAGTATCCTGAGTATTTTATCCTCTATAACCTTACCTCGCCATGTAGGAGCACCGTTGATGATTATTGCGAAAATGTATCGTTTTCCAGAAAGCGACTTTGCTACTCCGCTTAGAGAAGAGACTCCCCCTAAAGTTCCCGTTTTACCCAAAACGCGATACTTGTAAGGAGGTTCTTTTAGGCGTTTTTGGAGTGTGGTATCGATTTCCCCATTTCTAGGAAGTAGAGATAGAAACAGCTTTCCGTTTTTACTTCTAATTACGTGATATAGAGTCTCAGCTATAGATTTAGCTGTTAACTTATTTTTTTTGCTCATTCCAGATCCGTCTCTTATATTAAAAGAGTTTTTTGAAATACCTACTCTCTCCACTAAAAATTGTTCTAAGAGCTTTCTGCCGTTATGCCAATTACCGATGCCGCAGTAATTTGCTGCTATTGTTTTTAAAATCATTTCTGCGTAAAAATTGTGACTCCGTTTGTTTGTAATCTCCAACGCTAAAATAAGAGGAGACTTATGCGTATATATTTCTCTCCATACCCCAGATGGTAGGCGAAAAACAGGTTTTATTCTGCCTTCCACTGTAAGTCCTTCGTTTTCCCAATCGTTTATGAGTGAATTGCCAAAGAAAGTGATAGGGTTGTATATTGCCACTGGAATAATCATAGGTTCTGCACGCCAATAGAATCTTCCCCAAACTCTTATAGAACGCGTTTTCCTATCTCTAGATATTGCTATCCTATGATATTTGGAAGAGCGTGTGGTTGTTACAAAGTTGTTTATCCTTAAATTTGTATTCGTAGGGGTAACCTCTATATAAGCTTTTCTTCCTATTTTTCTGCCTCTTACTTTTATCAGAGCTACGTTGTTCATAAATGATAGTGAAGCTATAGGAGCTTGATACCATTTATGTAGTTGATCTTTTGGCCAGTCTGGATGGATAAATTGTGAGTCGAAAAAACCCCATTCCAAAAATAAAGATCCCTTTACCCTTTTTATACCCAATTTCTTTATCTCTTTTGCCCATTTTTTAAAAATAAAAGAGGAATCTCCGTCATAAAATCGACCGTCGAATGTGGGATCTCCTCCACCTCTTATGGCTATATCTCCATGTAATGTAGATGTCTTCCGGTTTATCCAACCTCTTACGAAAAATCTGGTTTTAAAAAGGTAGCCAGCTCCTAAATACTCTAGTGCTGCTGCCGTTGTTACAATCTTTATATTTGATGCAGGTATAAGCTTTCTGTTAGCGTTGTATGAAAATATTTCTTTGCCAGTGTCAAACTCCAATATGGTTATTCCTACCCTGTATTTGCTATACTTTTTTATTTCGTTGTATAGAGCGGATCTTACTCCTGCAAATAACTGTATATGAGAGAGGAGTATTGTTGTTGCAATTGCCAGTTTTTTCATAAGAGAATACCTGCTATAGTAGCAGTTTGAAAACACGCTAAAGAGCCTGCTATCATGGCTCGGAGTCCAAGTCTGGCTAAAGTAGACGATTTAGTAGGTGCTATGCTGGATATTCCTCCTATTTGGATCGCTATAGATCCGAAATTTGAAAATCCACAGAGAGCATAGGTAGCTATTATTATGGAACGCTCAGATAAACCTCCATCTTTTACGATCTGTTGCAGCTCTGCGTAGGCTACAAATTCGTTAACTACCGTTTTTATTCCCATAAGATACCCTACCTGGAAAGCTTCTTGCCATGGTACACCCATAAGAAAAGCAAGAGGAGCTAAAAGGACTCCTAGAATTTTCTCTAAAGTGAGATTTTCTATTGATATAAGGTTTCCTAACCAGGCAGTTAACGAGTTGAAAAAGTCTATAAAAGCTATAAATGCTATCAACATGGCTGCTACATTTAAGGTCAAAAACAACCCGTCTCGCGCTCCACGAGCAGCGGCGTCTATTACGTTTACCCCTGGTTTGTCAACGCTTAATTTGATAACTCCAGCTGTTTTACTCTCCTGAGTTTCGGGAAACATTACTTTCGATATTACCAAGGCAGCTGGAGCAGACATTACACTTGCAGCTAGTAGATGACTAGATGGTATCCCCATGCCTATGTATGCTGCCAATACGCCTCCGGCAACTGTTGCAAAACCTCCAGTCATAACCGCCATTATTTCTGAATCTGTCATTTCCTCTAAGTACGGTTTTATAAGTAAAGGAGATTCCGTTTGCCCTACGAAAATGTTAGCAGCTACAGATAAAGTCTCTGCACCTGAAGTTCCTAGGATTTTTATCATTATATGGGCCAAGAATTCTATAACTTTCTGTATAATACCTAAATAGTAGAGTACCGTTATAAAACTTGAAAAGAAAATTATGGAGGGTAACACTTTAAACGCAATGAAATGTTCTGTAAACTGCTCTCCAAATAAAAATTTGGATCCTGTGTCTGCAAAGTTGAGAAAATAGTTGACGCTATCTGTTATACGCTGAAAAATGTAGATCCCTATCCACGTTTTTAGAATAAAAAACGCGAACACAAATTGCAACATTGTGCCGCCTATGACAGTTTTCCACGGAAATAATTTTCTATTATTTGATAATAACCATGCTAGAGCGATTATAAATACCATTCCTATAAAAGGTACAATTTTTGTCATGGATTTAAAGATAATAAAATTGTATAAACTTGTAAAGGAACAATGTTAAGACTTACTAAAAAGAGTGTTATAGGTATAGTTGCTCTTTCTTCAGCAGTTGAGTATTCCAAGCTGGAAAAAGGTGTAGTTTATTTAGAGAAGCACTCTCTACGAGTAGAGATTGCAGATAACGTTTTGAAAAATTGGCATGGCTTTGCAGGTACCCCTGAGGAAAGAGTAGAAAACTTCAATCGTATGGTTCAACGTGATGATATAGATGCTATATTTTTCGCCCGTGGGGGATTTGGAGTTTTAGAAATTTTGGAAAGAATAGATTGGAAAGAAGTGGTACGCCACCCTAAACTATTTGTAGGATACTCAGACGTTACTCCGATACTTAACTTTGTCGCTGAACTAGGTGTTATTCCAGCTATTCATGCCCCTATGGTAGCTACCGAGTTGGCAGACGGGTTGACTGAGATGGAAGAAGAGAGCCTATGGAGTTTATTAACGGGAGATTATGAGCAATGGCGAGTACCATATTCTAGCTCTAAAGAAACTGCTTTTGAAGCTACTTTGAAAGGTGGATGTCTCACCATGCTCAAGGCTACACTGGGATCTAGATTTTTTCCTTGTGTGGATAATACGATTCTTTTTATAGAAGACATATACGAAAATAGCTATCAGATCGATAGAATATTGACACAATTGCTTAACTCAGGTAATTTGAAAGTAGTGAGGGCATTGGCAGTAGGTAGATTTGAAGGTATAGAGTATTTACCTAGATGGTTAGAAGAGAAGCTGGAAGAAATCGGAAACGTTATATTTTTGCCTATCGGACATAACAGACCTGCTTACTCTTTGCCTATAGGATGTAGAATAGTTGTTGGTGATAGTTTCCTGGGTATAAATAGAAAAGAGGTTTAAATATGAGTAAACCTGTATTTAAAACTACTAAAAAAGGATCATACGAAGACTACACACTAGAGTTTGAAGAAGGAGAAATAATATTTAAAGAAGGTGATATAGGATACGAGATGTACGTGATCCAGGAAGGAGAGGTTGAGATATTTAACACTATCGATGGACAGGAACATAGACTAGTTACTTTGGAAAAAGGCGATTTTTTCGGTGAAATGTCTCTGTTGGAAGATCTACCTAGAACCGCTTCAGCTAGAGCATTGACAAAATGTAAGTTGATAAAGATAGATAGTACTACCTTTGACCAGATGATAAAACATAACCCTGAGATAGCAGTTAGGATGATGAGAAAGTTCTCTCGTAGGCTACGTAAGATGGATAAAGCTTTGAGAGAACTTTTAGAACATCAAGGTAAGCCTAGTAAAGATATCCATTTACAGCAACTTGAGAAAAGTCAGGTTTTCCATTTAAGAGGAAAAGAAAGACTAGTTCATTTAGAAACCGATATGGAATTTCATTTGTCTGCTAAGCCTGTTACTCTTATAGGTAGAAAGGACCCTGTAACAGGAATAATTCCAGATATAGACTTATCCCCTGTGGATGTTAAGCGCTCTATTAGCAGACAACATGCTGTTATCTATCGTAAGCCGGATGGTAAGTTCTTCCTCGAAGAGAAAATTGGAGCGATGAACGGAACTTTTATAAAGAATGTTAGAATCCAGACAGGTGTTCCCGTGGAGATAAAAGACGGTGATGAAATAGCTTTTGGCTTGGTTAAATTGATATTTAGAACTTAGATTCTACTCTATTCCCCATGGAAGATCTGCGTGTATTGTTGGTTGTTAATACTCTTCCTCCTCATGATATATCGGGAGTAGGAGAGCAGATTTTCCAACTCAACGATGCGTTGCAAAAAAAAGGTATACAGACTTTGTTGCTTGGAAGAAACAAAAATAGTAAAGGTTTAACAAGTAAAAAATTTCTTTTTCCTATAACTGTTCTTCCTCGTGTTTTAAAAGCGTTATCTCGATTTTCTCCGAATGTGGTACAAGTTCATGAGTCGGACGGTTTTATGGTTAATGTAGCCGTTAAAATCTGGAACGCTATAACTGGCAAGAAGGTTAAAATAATTACTACTTTGGCCGTAACTTACGTAGAAGAAGCTAAAAGTGTCAAAGAGTTGGTATGGGAGAATGAAGTCCTCTCATATCCAACTTTAACAGAGATACTGTTTAAATATTTTAAAGCTCCTATTATGACATCGGCAGGAATACTATCGTGCTATTTGTCCGATTTGATCTTAACTCAAGGAAGAACAACTGCCTCAGAGATCAAAGATAACTATAAAGTGGCTGAAGTACCAGTGAAAATAATTCCTAATATAGCTGCTAAAAGGACAAGATCAGCTATAAGCGAAAAACTACCGGAAGAATTTATCCTTTTTGTAGGGAGGTTAAGAATAAGAAAAGCGGTTGAGTACCTGATTAAAGCTATAGATATAGTAAGGAAACGTGGGAAAGATATATCTTTAGTCATTTTGGGAGATGGAGAAAATAGAGTTAATATTGAAAAGTTGGTTGCGTTGCTTTCTTTGAAAGAAAAAGTTATTTTCCTAGGAAAAAAATCTCCTGAAGAGGTAAGATACGTAATCTCAAGAGCAAAAGTGGTAGTAATTCCCTCTATCTATGAGGGAATGCCTTTAGTTATACTGGAAAGTATGTATGAAGGAACTCCGGTAATAGCTACTAAAGTTGCTTCTATACCAGAAGTTGTAAAAGATGGATATAACGGTGTTTTGGTTTCTCCTGAAAATCCTCTCGAGTTAGCTGATGCTATTTATAAATTGGTTGAGGATGAAAAGTTTGCCAGCGAAATAGCTGAGAGAGCTAAAGAAAGCCTAGTTGAATATACACCAGATAGAATAGCCTCTGTTTGGGTTAACCATGTAAAGAGTATAATGTAGCTTGATAAGTTATGGTTAAAGCTTATATATACCTCGGATGGATTTCTGTTGCTCTTGTTTTTGTTGTGGCCTTATTAGAGATAATCGGCTTTGAATTACTTTATCATCTGTATTTAGCTATTTTCACAATAGGGCTAATAAATATATCTTTTATAGGAGGTTTTTTATATATAAAGACAACAGAAAAAGTTTTATCTAATTACGATTTGCAATTTTCTCAAAAGGATTTAAAGAAGGATCGTAGGGAAGCTTTAAAAATTTTGCTGTTAGCTATATGTAGTTATGCAGTGCCTATAGTTTCTGGAGTTTTGACTAATCTGGGATATATGACTGCACATTTGCATGGTTTTATAGCAACGTTTTTCTCTTCTATCCTTCTTGTGTACTGCGTTTTGAGATTGAAAAAATTGATCATGAAAAGAGATTTTTCTTTTAAAATTCTTTCCTACTATCTTTATGAGGATTTGGTATGAGTAGAAAAGTAGTGTTGTCCGGTATGAGATCTACCGGGAAAATCCATCTAGGTAACTATTTCGGTGCTGTGAAAAATTGGGTTGAGCTACAAGATAAGTACGATTGTTATTACTTTGCAGCTGATTGGCATGCTTTAACTACAGATTACGAGGATACTTCCGGTGTGGCTGAAAATACTATAGAAGCGGTAGCAGACTGGATAGCTGCTGGTCTATCTCCCGAGAAATCTACTATTTTTGTCCAATCTAAGGTTCCCGAACACGCTGAACTTCATCTTATTCTTTCCATGATAACTCCTCTAGGATGGCTGGAAAGAGTACCTACTTACAAAGAGCAAATTAGAAATCTAAAAACAAGGGACCTTAAAACGTACGGTTTTTTGGGTTATCCGGTGTTGCAGACTGCAGATATACTTTTATATAGGGCACATTTAGTCCCGGTTGGAGAAGATCAAGCTTCTCACCTTGAAATTTCGAGGGAAATAGCACGTAGATTCAATAATTTCTACGGTGACCTTTTTCCAGAACCTGAAGCTCTGTTTACAAAGATTCCTAAAGTTCCGGGAATAGATGGAAGAAAGATGTCAAAGTCTTATGGTAACACCATTAACCTAACTGACCCTCCAGAGATAGTGGAAAAAAAGTGTATGCAAATGTTTACAGATCCTCAGAGGGTGAAGAAAAGTATTCCTGGTAGACCGGAAGTTTGCAATCTTTTTAAATTTCACGAGCTGGTTACAACTGAAGAAGAGCGAACAGATATAGTAGCCAGGTGTAAGGCGGCTGTTTTAGGGTGTGTCGAAGATAAGAAGATATTGGCTGAGAAACTTGTAAATTTTCTAGAACCGTTTAGAGAAAGACGTAAACAATTAACAAAGTCAGATGTGCTGGATATTTTAGAAGAAGGCTCCAGAAAAGCGCGAGAAAAAGCTAGGGAAACTATCTATCTTGTACGCAAAGCTATTGGACTAACTTATGAAAGTTAGAATTCAAAAATTTTTATCGGACGCGGGGGTTGCTTCCAGACGTAAAGCTGAAGTTCTTATACGAGAGGGAAGAGTACAAATAAACGAAAAAGTGGCAACTTTAGGTGAAACTATTGATCCTGCTAAAGATAAAGTCAAAGTAGATGGAAAAGTAGTTGCTAAATCGAAACGTCACTTGTATATATTGCTTTATAAGCCTACCAAAGTTATAAGTTCATTGGAAGATCCTGAGGGGAGACCTACAGTTGTTGAACTTCTTCCTCATAAATACAGGAAGGGGCTTAAGACTGTAGGTCGCCTCGACTGGGATAGTGAGGGGCTTATTATCCTTACAACCGACGGAGATTTTGCTAATAAAGTTGCTCATCCTAGATATGGGACTAAAAAAGTGTATCACGTTAAAGTAAAAGGGGTCCCGTCAGAAAAAGATCTTGATAGGATAAAGCGTGGGGGTATGTGGATAGATGGTAGAAGGGTTGCTCCTGCTATTGTTAAACCTTTGAAAATGAAGTTTGTTCGTAAACCTGTGCGTAATTCTTGGTTTGAAGTGGTACTTAGCGAGGGAAGAACTAGGCAGATCAGAGAAAGCTTTTTTAGAATAGGACATCCTGTTATCAAACTAAAGAGGATAGCTATTGGTCCTATACGGGATAGGTACTTAAAACCAGGAGAATGGAGATTCCTTACTCAGAGGGAAGTGGAAATTCTAAAGGATAAATGAAAAGTCTCCCTCTTGTAATATCTATAGACGGTACGTCTGGGAGTGGTAAAAGTACAGTATCTAAGAGAATAGCGGAGATATTAGGCATTCCTTATTTAAATACAGGTATTATGTATAGGGCGGTAGCTTTGTGGAAGAAAATGGGTAAGGACAATTTTACCTATTTAAGCGTTGTAGATGATGGGGTAATGATAAATGGGAATGTTATATCTAAAAAGGATCTTGTGGGAGAAGATGTTGGAAACCTTGCATCTGTAATAGCACAAGATCCAGAGATTAGAAAACGGTTGGTAGATATTCAACGTAGATGGGCCCTGTCTAAAGGGGGTGTTATAGAAGGGAGAGATATAGGTTCTGTCGTAATTCCTGAGACCGAAAATAAATTTTTTATTACAGCCTTGCCTAAGATAAGAGCAATACGTAGAATGTTTCAACTTGGAAAAAAATATGTATCGGAAGAAGATATTTCTAAAACGCTAAAAGAAATAGAAATTAGAGACAAAAGAGACTCTAACAGAACAGTATCTCCTCTTACGATTCCAAAAGGAGCCATCGTTATAGATTCCTCTTTCCTATCCATAGAAGAAGTGGTTGATCTTATATTAGAGGAAATCGTTTTGTGACACGAGCGAGGAAAGTAGATATCTTAAGCGTTTATCTAGTGTTACTGCTTGATCTTGTCTCGTTTGGTATAGTAATCCCTATCCTACCTTTTATGGTAGAAGATCTCGGTGTTTCTGCCACTATGCTAGGGGTAATTTTGACAACCTTTTCTATCACCCAGGCTCTTTTTTCCCCTTTATGGGGAAGATTATCAGACCGGATAGGGAGGAAAACAGTACTTTCTTATACAACAGCAGGAACAGCGGTCTCCCTTGTTATTCTCGCGCTAGCTGATAAGTATATAACAATATTTGCAGCCCGTTTGTTAGGCGGTGTATTTGCTGCCAACGTTAGCGTCGCTACTGCTTACATATCAGATATTACAGATCCTAAAGATAGAGCCAAATATATGGGCCTTGTAGGGGCTAGTTTTGGTATAGGTTTTGTACTTGGACCTACTATAGCAGGATTATTATCTGTCCCAACTTACAGAACCCCCTTATTTTTAGCCGCTTTGTTGGTTACACTAAACTTTATTTATATACTTTTACTCTTGCCAGAGGTTAGTAAATCTATCTCTAACAATTTCGATGAAAAATCTAAGGGTAAAAGTTTTTTCAACCTAAATATACATATTCAAGTTTTGTGTGTAGCGTTTTGGTTTATATCTTTGTCTTATAACCAGCTAGAAACTGTTTTTGTCTATTTTATGATAGATAGATTTGGCTGGGATATAAGAGAGATATCGTTACTATTCGCCGGACTGGGAATGATTATGATAATAGTCCAAGGAGGATTAATCTCTAAGCTTGTATATATATTTGGTGAGAAAAAACTTGTGATGTTAGGGTTAACTGTTTTAATCGTAGGGTTTGCTCTTATACCCAATATTCTGAGCATCTCAGTTTCTAT
>JALWYX010000026.1:0-35823 GCA_027078415.1 Thermoanaerobaculia bacterium | reverse complement strand
TTCTTATTCCTGTTCTTGTAACTAACTCACTGGGAAGAGCTGTTATACAACCTTCGTTGCTTACCCTTTTAACTAAGTTTAGTGATGAAAGTAGAACCGGCGAAGCACTGGGATATTTTCAGTCAGCTGCCTCGTTTGCCAGAATAATAGGACCGCTTATAGCAGGTAGTGCATACGACTTTAGCTATCGAATGCCGTTTTACTTGGCGTCCTTTTTCTCGTTTATAGGTCTAATGATAATAGCAACAAAACTTTACGAATAAAATTTACACCCTACCAATCTCCTCGATATTTATATAACGCTTTTGGTAACATTTAAGAGGTTTTTCTAGCTTAAATCATAGATAAGGGTTGGTATAGTAAAGCCACCCTGAAAAGAATAATATGTAAAATTCATTGTTCCATTTGAATTGTTAGAGTGCTTCTCCGATTTACTGACAATTTTGTATACAGAAGGTCTTTATAAAAAGTTATAGAGTGGATTATAGTTAGAACGGTAGAGAGAACTTCAATAATGTTCAGAGTGTTATATAAATTAAGTAAAGTATATTTACAAAACCAGCTTCTATTATCGAATATTTTGCCGAGAAAATATACAACTAAAACTAAATTTATCTACAGACAATTTATCGTTATAACTAGATATTAATATATATAGCGCTTGTTTCTGCTAAATAATTATCTAACTGGAAAAGTATACTTATTGAGTTACACTTAGGTTATGGAGAATATAATATGAGCTTATAAGATGGAGGAAAATTACCTGTGGATATATTGGGACAGTTGTCTGGAGATTTGGACGGATTATTAACCGAATATGGATCTAAATTCTTAACAGTTTTATACAGTAAAGAAGGAAGAAGTTTTTTAAAAGTAACAATCAAAGGTAGGGAGGAGTTTCCAATTTATCTGGTGTATGCTCACGGTCAAATTTTGTATTACACCTATCTATTTAAAGGGGATGAACTGAGTAAAAAAGAAAAAGAGCAGATCTTAGAAGTTATGATGCGTTTAAATGTTATTTTTCCTTTATCTTTTGGCAAATTGTGTGAATGGTACGTAATGTTTGGGACTATCAAAGCGGATGAAGTTTTAAAAAATAGAGATGTTATAGTACAAAAAATAGAGACACTAAGTGAAAGTGCATTAAGTACTGTAGAGAGTTTGGCTCAACTTTTAGATTCTAAAGATGATAAAGCTGTTAATTTTTTTGATGAAGGTACTTCAGCTACAACAGTTGGTGTGAAAAAAATTGTTTCATATCTAGCAGATGATGTTGATAATCAGGAGGTTATTACTCTTGAGCAGGAGTTGCGAAATGCTAGAAAGTTTTTGGCTAGAATTAAGGAAACGCTTACAACCATAACCGCTGAAGAGAAGTCAACTAGAGAAAAGGTAAGAGAAATTCAAAGACTTGTCGCAGAACATGAAGAGTGTGCTACTAAAGCTCTTGAAGTAGGAAATAAACGCTTGGCATTCGAGATGGCTAAGAAAATATCTGAATTTAAAGAGGAAATAGCCTTTCAAAAACTTCTAATAGATACTTATAGATATAAGATAATTGGTCTTAAAAAATCGATTTTTGAAGTCGAAAAAGCGGTTATTTCTTTGGAACGAGAGATAGATTTAATTTATATTACACACTCTATAAATAGATCTCAGGGTATTACAGATATCGAAGTTGGAAGTGCAAAATCTACGTTGTTATCTGCTATCAAGTCTGTGAACAGGATAAAAGAGAAGGAAAAAGAAAAAGACTTGAAAATAAAGAAAGTTGTGAAGTTGTCTCAAGAAGGTGGGGTGCGTGACTTTAAAGAAAAACTTAAAAGTGCCAATGTACTTCCTGCTATATCTGCCGTAGATATTTTAGAAGATCTTAAGAAACGCTGAAAGATTTGAAGTAAATTCTACTTAAGTAGTTCTTGTAGATAGGAAGGGTGTACTGAAAAAACTCAAGATTTGACTTTTTTACGGGAAAGGGAAAGTGGTTTTTTATAAGTTAATGTTGATATGATACGGTTTCTCACTTTATTTTTTTAGCTGTAAAGAGGGCAAGTGTTAAAAGCTTATTTGGTAATTATTTTTTGTTGATCCCGTTCTATAAAACTTTTTAAAACAGGAACCGTTAGTATAAGTAGAGGTAGAAGACGGAATAGAGATATTCAATTTTGTAATTTGTAAATTTGTAGGTTATATATTGGTTTTTACCTACTAATGTATTTATGGGTATATAGTTTTAGATGGTTGGTTATTTATTAAGATACAATCGCTGGAGTGCATAAGGTACGCCAAAATACGAAATTTTTATTTTGAGTTATACTAGATTACGTATCGAAGGGAAATTTATTTTTATTTTAGTAACTCTTGTATACTTGAAGAGTAAGGTAAAGGAGTATTTTAGGAGCGTTAGAGTTGGGTTTTAGGGAGGGAAAAGATTTTTTATATCGAATCAATTCGTAGGTAATAATCTAGAAGTCGGGAGTTGGCGTATAGATACAACTTTGTAAGGTAGGGATTAGGAGTGCAAAGTTTTATGAGCAATAAAGGTTTTTTTATAACTTTAGAAGGTATAGATGGATCGGGTAAGAGCACCCAGGTGCAGATTCTTGCTACCAAGTTGAAAGAGTTGGGGATAGACAATGTGGTTACTCGTGAACCTGGAGGTACAGAGAAAGGTGAGCGTATAAGGACCATAATTCTTTCTTCTTCTCTTTCTCCTGAAAAGGAGCTAGAGCTTTTTGTAGAAAGTAGGAAGGAGCTTAATGAGAAGGTAATAAAACCGGCTCTCTCCGAAGGCAAATGGGTGTTGTGTGACAGGTATATAGATTCATCTTTTGCCTATCAGGTATTTGCTAAAGGTGTTAGTATAGACTTATTTGTAAGTATTCATAAGAAGTTTGGTATAGTTTCTCCAGATATTACTTTTGTATTAGATATAGATCCTGAAGTTGCTGTTAAGAGAATTTCTAAAGGAGGCAAATTTCACAATCTAGGGTTTCTTAAGAAGGTGCGTGATGGCTACAGAATGCTGGATTGTTGTTGTTGGGGGCTTGGTAGGAGGGAGATAGTTTACATAGATGCTGATAGAAAAAAAGTTGAGATATCTGGAGATATACTGAAAAAGGTTTATAAGCTATGCGGTATAAAAAACTATTGACTCTCTATAGCTGGGTACTTATAATAATCAAACGCAGCTTGTATTTTACTTTTCCCTGTAATAGGGAGAGGTGGGGTATTATATGTGAGGAGGTTTTTTTAGTATGCCGACGATTCAGCAACTTATAAGGAAGGGTAGAGAAAAAGTAAAGGAGAGGAGTAAATCACCTGCATTGCAGGGATGTCCTCAAAAGCGGGGTGTATGTGTAAAGGTTTATACTCAGACTCCCAAGAAGCCTAATTCGGCGTTACGTAAAGTTGCTAGAGTTAGGCTTACTAACGGCATAGAGGTTACTGCATATATACCGGGAGAGGGTCACAATTTACAAGAGCACTCTATGGTACTTGTTAGAGGTGGAAGGGTTAAAGATTTGCCTGGTGTTAGGTACCATATAGTTAGGGGAGCTTTGGATGCCCAAGGTGTAGAAGGTAGAAAGAAGTCTCGTTCTAAGTATGGAACGAAACGGCCAAAACAATCGAAATAGTAAGGAGTAGGGTATGCCTAGGAAAGGTCCTGTACCTAGAAGGGTTGTTGCTCCTGATCCTAAGTTTGGATCGGTATTGGTAGCTAAATTTATAAATTGTATGATGTGGGACGGTAAAAAAACCGTTTCGGAAAAGATCTTTTATCGTGCGTTGGAGATAATAGCGGAAAAAAGTGGTAAAGATCCTTTACAAGTGTTTAAGGATGCTATAGAAAATGTGAAGCCTCAGATGGAAGTTCGTTCTAGGAGAGTAGGAGGTGCTACTTATCAGGTGCCCGTGGAGGTTAGGCCTGAGAGGCAGTTGTCGCTCGCGATAAGGTGGTTGATACACGCGGCTCGTAATAGAGGAGAACGTAGGATGGAAGTGAGATTGGCACACGAGCTTCTGGATGCTTCGGAAAACAGAGGTGCTGCTATTAAAAAGAAGGAAGACACTCATAAGATGGCTGAGGCTAATAAAGCGTTTGCTCACTATAGGTGGTAGAGGAGGTTTGTGCTGTGGCTAGAAAGGTGCCGCTTGAAAGAGTTAGAAACGTTGGCATTATGGCTCATATAGATGCTGGCAAGACTACTACAACTGAGCGAATTCTCTATTATACGGGAGTAAATTACAAGATGGGTGAAGTTCATGAAGGTACAGCTACTATGGATTGGATGGAGCAGGAAAAAGAGAGAGGTATTACTATAACGGCTGCTTCTACCACCTGTTTTTGGAGAGATCACAGGATAAATATTATAGATACACCGGGACACGTAGATTTTACAGTAGAAGTAGAGCGCTCTCTTAGAGTCTTGGATGGTGCGATAGCAATTTTTGATGCAGTAGCTGGTGTTGAGCCTCAGTCTGAAACTGTTTGGCGTCAAGCTAATAAGTACGGTGTACCTAGAATAGCCTTTGTTAATAAGATGGATAGGGTAGACGCTAATTTTGAGAGAACCATAGAGATGATGAGGGATAGGCTAAACGCTAAACCTGTTGCTATTCAGATACCATGGGGTGTAGAAAGTTCTTTTAAAGGTGTAATAGACCTGGTAGAGATGAGAGGTATAGTTTATAAAGATGAGACCCTGGGAGCAGATTACAAAGTTACTGAGATACCCCCTGAATATAAAGAGAAAGCTGTGGAGATGAGAGAGGTTATGTTGGAAGCTATCGCAGAAGAGGATGAAGAGTTCCTAGAGAAATTTTTGGGAGGACATGATTGGAACGTAGAAGACGTGAGATCTGCATTGAGACGGTGTACTATAGCTGGTAGTTTACAGCCAGTTTTGTGTGGAAGTGCATTTAAGAATAAAGGAATTCAGCCTCTTTTAGATGCTATAGTTGACTATTTACCATCTCCTAAAGATTTACCTCCGGTAGAAGGTAAAAACCCTATCTCTGACGAAAAAGAAGTTAGGTATCCCAAGGATGATGAACCTTTTGCAGCTCTTGTTTTTAAAATAATGAACGATCCGTTTGTAGGTCAACTTTCCTATATAAGGGTTTATTCTGGAAGTCTATCTTCAGGAGACACCGTTCTTAACGCTGCTCGTGGAAAACAAGAGAGAATAGGAAGGTTACTCCGGATGCACGCTAACAAGCGTGAGGAGATAAAAGAGATATATACGGGAGATATAGTAGCAGTAGTTGGGCTTAAAACTGCGGTAACTGGAGATACTATATGTACCCCTGAATATCCTATTTTGCTTGAATCTATGCGTTTTCCAGAGCCTGTTATATCTGTCTCGATAGAACCTAAAACTAAAGCTGATCAAGAGAAACTGGCTAAGGCTTTATCTAAGATGTCAAAAGAAGATCCTACTTTTAAAGTGTCAGTTGATAAAGAAACGGGACAAACTATTATATCTGGTATGGGTGAGTTGCACCTTGAAATTATAACCGACAGGTTGGTTCGCGAATTTAAAGTAGGAGCAAACGTTGGTAAACCCAAGGTCTCTTTTAGAGAGACTATCACAGTACCAGCTGAAGGGGAAGGTAAATATATAAAGCAGACGGGTGGCAGAGGCCAGTACGGTCATTGTAAAATCAGAATACGTCCTATTGGTGGAAGAGATTTTTCGTTTGTTAATAAGATAACCGGCGGTGTTATACCGAAGGAATTTATAAAACCTGTTGAGGTAGGAATCAAAGAGGCTATGGAGACAGGACCACTAGCTGGATATCCTGTGGTAGGTGTAGAAGTGGAACTGTATGATGGTAGTTTCCACGAGGTGGATTCTTCGGAGTTAGCTTTCAAAGTTGCCGGTTCGATGGCTTTTCAAGAAGCTGTAAAGAAAGCTCATCCTGTACTTTTAGAACCTATTATGGATTTGGAAATTACGGTTCCAGAAGATTATGTAGGAGGAGTTATAAACGATCTTATTTCAAGGAGAGGCCGTGTTCTTGGAGTGGAGGCTAGAGAAAAGGTCCATGTTATAAGGGCTAAAGTACCTTTAGCGGAAATGTTTGGCTACGCCACTACTTTACGTTCTCTTACTCAAGGTAGAGGTACTTACACTATGCAGTTCCATTCTTATGAAGAGGCCTCGAAGTCGGTTGTAGATAAGGTATTAGAGGGTAGTGGGGTAGCTTAAGGAGGATGGGATGATAGGGAGTAAAATTAGAATAAAACTTAAAGCTTTTGATGCCAGGTTGGTAGATCTTTCAGCGTATGAAATAGTGGATGCTGTAAGGAGAACAGGTGCTAAGGTAGTTGGACCTATACCGCTACCTACCAAGATTTCGCGTTATACAGTTTTAAGATCTCCTCACGTTAATAAGAAATCTAGGGAACAGTTTGAAATAAGACGACATAGGAGAATACTAGATATTTATGAGACATCGGCTCAAACGGTTGAAGCACTTACACGACTAGAGTTACCTCCTGGAGTTGAGGTGGAGATAAAAACTTTTTCGAAGGAAAGTTGAGGTATAGAAATGGCTGGGTTGATAGGTAGAAAATTGGGTATGACTCAACTGTACGAAGATAACGGGACCGTTATACCTGTAACTATCATAGAAGCGGGACCGTGTGTAGTTGTTCAAAGAAAGAGTGTAGAAAAAGATGGTTATGAATCGGTGCAGTTAGGACTTGTGCCTAAGAAAAAAGTAAAAGTTACAAAGCCTATGATGGGACATTTTAAGAAAGCAGGTGTACAACCTACTAAGGTTCTGAAAGAGTTTAGGGTAGAGAAAGAGTCTCCTCTTAAAGCGGGAGATAAGCTCACAGTAGAGATATTTAAAGATGTTAAATTTGTTGATGTGACAGGTACTTCTAAAGGTAAAGGGTTTCAAGGTGTTATAAAGAGACACGGTTTTGCTGGAGGACGTGCTAGCCACGGGTCTATGTTCCATAGAGCGCCTGGGTCTATCGGTCAAGCTGCTTTTCCTTCGCGTGTTTTCCCAGGTAAAAAGTTACCAGGTAGGATGGGGGGAGATACTGTTACAGTAAGAAGAATGAAAGTGGTTAAAATTGTACCGGAAAAAAACCTGTTGCTTGTTAAAGGGTCGGTGCCAGGTAGCAGGGGAGGCTATATTTATATAAAAGCTTCAAAAGTAAGAGGTAAGTAAATATGCGAGTTAAAGTTGTTGATTGGCATTTGAAAGAGGTTGGAGATATAGAGCTGCCGGAAGAAATTTTTAACTATCCTTATAAACCTCATCTTATCCATCAAGTAGTTAGAGCTTATCTAGATAAATTGCGCAGAGGTACTCATAGCACTAAGAGAAGGGGTGAAGTTAGAGGTTCCGGTAGGAAACCCTGGAGACAAAAGGGAACAGGGAGAGCCCGAGTAGGTAGTATACGTACCCCTTTGTGGAGAAAAGGAGGTACTGTCCACGGTCCTAAACCTAGGAGTTACGAGAAAAATGTTACGGTAAGGGAAAAAAAGAATGCCCTTAAATCGGCATTAGCTCAAAGGTTGCGTGAAGAGAATCTAATAATTATGGAATCTCTCGAGATAGATAGTTACAAAACTAAATTATTGGACAAACGTTTAAAAGAGGTTGGTCTTGAGGGAAAGCTGTTGCTCGTTGATTCTTCTGAGAATAGAAATCTTTTTCTGGCTGCACGTAATAATCCGAGAGTTGAAGCTAGAGAGACTTTAAAGCTTCATACCTATGATGTAGTTAAGTTGCCTAAATTAATTATTTCTAAAGATGCTGTAAGGAAGCTTGTGGAGGTTCTTGTAAAATGAAATTGGAAGATGTCATAATAAGACACTTGTACACTGAAAAAGTGCTGAATCTGTCTGAGAGCGTTAGAACGGTTGCTTTTGAAGTGGATAGGAGAGCAAATAAACATTTAGTAAAGAATGCTGTAGAGAAAATGTTTCCTGGTGTAAAAGTTGAAAAGGTTAGGATACTCAATGTGAATGGTAAAAAGAGGAGAAGAGGTTTTATAGTAGGCAAAACTAGAAATTGGAAGAAAGCGTATGTGAAACTAGCTCCAGATAGCAATAATAAGGCGTTAAAAGATTTCTTTGACGCATTGGAGTAAAGGAGACTCGTTATGGGTATAAGAAAGCTTAAACCTATTACCCCGTCTACACGTTTTATTACCTATTTGACTTTCGAAGAATTGACAGTTTCTAAGCCTTATAAGCCGCTAGTAGTTGGTAAAAAGAGGATATCAGGTAGAAACAATCAGGGTTGGATAACGGTTAGATTTAGGGGAGGAGGACATAAAAGAAGATACAGGATAATCGATTTTAAACGCAATAAACATGGGATAGAGGGCAAGGTAGAAACTATTGAGTATGACCCTAATAGGTCCGCTTTTATAGCGTTGATTAGTTATATTGATGGAGAGAAAAGGTATATATTAGCTCCGCACGGTATAAAAGTAGGTGATAGAATAATATCTGGTCCTGATGTTCCTATACGAACGGGAAACGCTTTGCCTCTTGCTAATATTCCTATGGGGGTTGCTATTCATAATATAGAGCTTAGGCCTGGTAAAGGTGGACAGTTGGTGCGTGCTGCTGGCTCAAGCGCTGTTATACTTGCTAAAGAGGGAAATTATGCTTTGGTTAAATTACCTTCAAGTGAAATTAGGAAAATTTCCTTGAAGTGTTATGCTACTATAGGACAAGTTAGTAATCTGGACCATGAAAATGTCTCTTTAGGTAAAGCTGGACGTGCACGGTGGTTAGGGAGAAGACCACATAACAGAGGAGTTTCTATGAATCCTGTAGACCATCCAATGGGTGGTGGTGAAGGTAGAACTAGCGGTGGCAGACACCCTTGTTCTCCATGGGGAAAGCTTGCTAAGGGTTTTAAAACTAGGAGAAATAAAAGAACCGATAAATTTATCGTGAAACGCAGAAGTAAAAAATGAGGTGCTTAGATGGGTAGGTCTTTAAAAAAAGGTTTTTTTGTGGACGATCATTTGATAAAAAAGATAAGGGCATTAAACGAATCTGGGAAGAAGAAGGTTATAAAAACCTGGTCTAGGAGATCTACTATTACTCCAGAGATGATAGGGCATACTATAGCTGTTCATAACGGTATGAAGTTTATACCTATTTATATAAGTGAAAGTATGGTTGGTCATAAGCTGGGTGAGTTTGCACCTACGCGTACCTTCAGGGGTCATGCGGGACAAAAGGAGAAAAAAGCTAAGAGGTAGAAGCTATGGGTGATGAAGTTGTTGCAAAGCTACGTTATTATAGAATGTCGCCTCGTAAGATGCGTCTTGTAGCAGATCTTATACGGGGTAAAAGTGTTGAAGATGCTCTTACTACTCTTCGCTTTCTTAAGAAAAAAGCAGCTACTCCTATAGCTAAGTTGATAAAATCCGCTATAGCTAATGCGGAAAATAGATGGGAGCTAATAGATGTAGGGGAGTTGTATATAAAGGAGATTTTTGTGGACCAAGGACCTATGCTGAAAAGGTTTCGTCCAGCTCCTATGGGTAGGGCTCATAGAATTTTAAAAAGAACATCTCACGTTACTGTCAAGTTGTCTAAGAGGAGGTAGTATGGGACAGAAGGTACATCCTTATGGATTTAGAATAGGTTATAATAGAGGATGGCATTCGAGATGGTACGCGGAAGGTAACGATTATGCTAAATTTCTTCAAGAAGATCTAAAGCTTAGAGATGAATTAAAAAAACGTTTCAAGCACGCTGCTGTTAGCGAAATCCAGATAGATAGAGCTTCCGATAGAATGAGAGTTACTATATTTACTGCACGTCCGGGGGTAGTTATAGGTAGAAAAGGAGCTGGGGTAGAAAAACTGAGAACAGAACTGGCTCAGAGATTGGGTTTTCCGGTTCAAATAAATATACAAGAGATAGCTAGACCTGAAATCGATGCGCAGTTGGTGGCGCAAAATATAGCTAACCAGCTAGAAAGAAGGGTATCTTTTCGTAGGGCTATGAAGAGGTCGATGGAATCTGCATTTAGGTACGGAATAAAAGGGATGAAAGTTATGGTTTCCGGTAGGCTTGGCGGTGCTGAAATTGCTAGGACCGAGTGGTACCAAGAAGGTAGACTGCCTTTGCAAACTTTGAAAGCCGATGTAGATTACGGGTTTGCCGAAGCTTTTACCACGTACGGTGTTATAGGTGTAAAGGTTTGGATATATAAAGGAGACCTTCTTAGAGAACGTGTTATAAAAAGTTAGATTGGAGGAGTAGCTATGTCACTTCTTATGCCTAAAAAGGTGAAGTATCGTAAGTTGCACAGGGGCAAGCTGAAAGGTAGATCCAAAGGTGCTACTACGCTGGCATTTGGAGAGTACGGTTTACAAGCTTTAGAAGCAGGTTGGATAACTGCTAGACAGATAGAGGCTGCCAGGATAGCTATTTCTCGTAAAGTTAGAAAAGGTGGCAAGATGTGGATAAGAATTTTCCCCGATAGACCTTATACTAAAAAACCTCTCGAGACTAGAATGGGTAAAGGTAAGGGTAATGTAGACCATTGGTACGCTGTAGTTAAACCTGGAAGAATTATTTATGAGATAGAAGGAGTTTCAAAAGAGCTAGCTTTTGAAGCTCTTCGTTTGGCTAGCTATAAGCTGGGTATTAAAACTAGATTGGTGAGTCGTAGCGTGGAGCTTAAGTAGAAAAGGAGGTCTTTTATGAAAGCAAAAGATCTTCGTGAACTTAGCGTAGAAGCCTTGAGAGCAAAAGAGACAGAGGTAAGACAAAAGTTGTTTGCTATGCGTATGCAGAAAGCTATGGGAAGTCTGGAAAGTCCAGCTGATTATAGAAACTTGAAAAAAGATCTAGCGCGTATTCTTACTGTTATAAGAGAAAAGGAGATCGAAAGAAATGGCGGGCAGAAATAGACAAACTCTCGTTGGAAAAGTGGTTAGCGACAAGATGGATAAGACAGTTGTAGTAGTTGTTGAACGTTTAAAAATGCATCCTCTCTATCATCGTCAGGTTAAAAAACGTAAAAAGTTTTACGCTCATGACGAAGATAACAGTTGTAAAGTAGGGGATATTGTAAAAATTGTCTCATCTAGACCCCTCTCGAAACTTAAGCGGTGGAGAGTTGTTGAGATTATAGAAAGAAGAAAGGAGATTTAAAAATGATTCAGATGGGAACGATACTCGATATTGCTGATAACTCCGGTGCAAAAAAAATTGCGTGTATAAGAGTCAGAGGTCGTTCCGGAAGTAAATACGCTTACGTCGGAGATATAATTTCTGCCTCTGTAAAAGAGGCCGCACCTCATGGAAACGTTAAAAAAGGACAAGTAGTAAAAGCGGTTATTGTGAGAACTAAATTCCCTATAAGAAGGAAAGACGGTAGCTATATAAGGTTTGACAGGAACTCTGCCGTTATCATAAAGGATGACAGGGAACCTGTAGGCACTAGGGTTTTTGGTCCTGTTGCACGTGAATTGCGAGAAAAGAAATTTATGAAAATTATCTCTTTGGCTCCAGAGGTGTTGTAATGAAAAAAGTAAAATTGAAAGTTAAAAAAGGAGATAACGTTTTGATAATAGCAGGTAAAGATAGAGGGAAAACCGGAAAGGTTCTAAAAGTTTTGCCCTCTAAAATGAGAGTAATAGTAGAGGGGATAAATTTTATCAAAAAGCATACAAGACCTAATCCCCAGAAAAATATAAAAGGTGGTGTTCTTGAGAAAGAAGCACCTATACATGTTTCAAACGTCAAAATTATATGTCCAGATTGTGGGAAAGCCGTTAGAGTAGGGCGTAAGAAAGTTGGCCCTAAAGAAGTAATGCGTGTGTGTAAAAAATGTGAATCTGTTTTTCCTTAAGGAGAGTTGGCTATGGCTGAAAAATATATACCCAGGTTGTATAAACGGTATAAGGAAGAGGTAGTACCTAAACTTATGAAAGAGTTTGGGTATAAAAATGTAATGGAAGTCCCTAAAATTGCTAAAATTACTCTTAATATGGGATTGGGGGAAGGCGCTAGAAATTTTAAAATTATCGAGGAAGGACTAGAAGAATTGGCCGTTATAGCAGGTCAGAGGCCGTGCATAACGAGAGCTAGGAAGGCTATCGCCGGATTTAAAATACGAAAGGGTATGCCTGTTGGCGTTAAAGTTACTCTCAGACGTCAAAGAATGTGGGATTTCTTCGATAAACTAATAACTATAGCTCTTCCCCGTGTCAGAGATTTCAGAGGTGTATCTAGGAGCAGTTTTGATGGAAGAGGAAACTACAATTTGGGGATAGAGGATCATCTAGTTTTTCCTGAGGTTGATTACAACAAAGTTAACTATAACAAAGGTCTCAATATATCTATAACTACTACTGCTAGAACGGACGAAGAAGCTATGGCATTACTTGAGGCTCTGGGTATGCCTTTTGCTCGATAGGGAGGTGTATTTTATGGCTACTAAAGCTAAGATGGCAAAGTTATACAAGAAACCTAAGTTTAAGGTGAGATATAGAAATAGATGCAAGAGGTGCGGGAGACCGAGAGGATATCTTAGAAAATTTGAGTTATGTAGAATATGCTTTCGTCAGTTGGCGCTTGAAGGGTATATACCAGGAGTTCGTAAAGCCAGTTGGTAAATTGGAGGTAAGCAAAGATGTCTATGACAGATCCTATAGCTGATATGATAAGCAGGATTCGTAACGCTCTTTTAGCGCATCACGCTAAAGTAAAAATTCCAGCTTCTAAGATGAAAGAAAGTATTGCACGAATACTTTGGCAGGAAGGATTTGTAAATGGGGTAGAAATTGAAGAAAACGGTGTAAAAAAAGAGATAGTTATCTCTTTAAAATACACAGATGAAGGTATACCGGTTATAAGGGCAATAAGAAAGGTAAGTAAGCCTGGGAGAAGAGTGTATAAAAGAGTTAAAGAGTTAAAACCGGTTCTTAGAGGGCAGGGAATAGCTATAATTTCCACTTCTAGAGGAATTATGACTGACAAGGAAGCTAGAAAACAACGGCTAGGTGGTGAGGTTATCTGCGAAGTGTATTGAGGGGAGGATAGGTTATGTCAAGAATAGGTAAAATCCCTGTACGAATCCCTAAAGGTGTGCGAGTGTCTTTAAGTGGTAATGAAATATCGATAAAAGGTCCTAAGGGTGAGGTTAAAGAACGTATAGTGAGTGGTATTCGCGTAGTTATAGATGAGGAAGAAGGAGTTATAAGAGTAGAAAGGGAATATGAAGGTAGAAGGTTTAAGGCTTTTCATGGGCTTGTACGCGCGCTGATAGCTAACGCTGTAAAAGGTGTAACGGAGGGATTTGTAAAGGAGTTGGAATTGCATGGCAAAGGGTACAGAGCCCAAATTAGCGGAAAAACTCTTACCTTGAGTTTAGGATATTCACACGAAGTTGTGTATGAGGTTCCAGAAGACGTTAATGTTGTAGTTACAGGTGGTACTTCTATTAAAGTTGAAGGAGTAAACAAACAAAAAGTTGGTCAAGTAGCAGCTATAATAAGGAGATTTAGACCTCTTTATCCTTTCTTATATGGAGGAGGTAGAAACGTTAAAGGGATAATGTATAAAGGGGAAGATATTTCACATTTGAGACCCACAAAGGGAGCTGCTAAATAGGGAGAGTAAGAGCTATGAGTGATGTTTTGAAAAAGAGAATAGAAAAGAAGAGAGAACGTAGAAAAAAAGTGCATTGGAGAATAAGAAAAAAGGTATTTGGTACTTCAGAACGTCCTAGATTGTGCGTATACAAGAGCCTAAGGTATATATATGCTCAGATAGTGGACGACGAAAGAGGTTTTACATTAGTTGCTGCTTCTACTTTGGAACCTGAGCTTCGGAATAAGGTACAGGGAAGCAATAAATCGATAGCAGCGGCTACCCTCGTAGGAGAAACTATTGGTAAAAGGGCTCTTGCTAAGGGGATAAAAAAGGTTGTTTTTGATAGGAGTGGGTATATATATCACGGTAGAGTTAAAGCTGTAGCAGAAGGTGCTAGAAAAGCAGGTCTGCAGTTCTAATTAAAGAGAGGGATAATTATGGTTGAGGAATTTGGGAATCAGGAAGAATTTGTTGAAAAAGTGGTACAAGTGCGAAGAGTTACTAAGGTAGTAAAAGGAGGTAAAAATTTTTCTTTTTCTGCTTTGGTGGTTGTAGGTAACAGGAAGGGAAAAGTTGGCTATGGGTTAGGAAAAGCCCGCGAAGTTCCTGCTGCGATTAAAAAGGCGTCTATGCGTGCGAAGAAGAATTTAGTTACTGTGCCTATGGAAGGTAATACTATTCCTCATGAAGTGTTAGGACATTTTGGCGCTGGTTTGGTTGTTATGAAACCTGCTTCTCCAGGTACTGGAGTTATAGCGGGAGGAGCTGTTAGGGCTGTTATGGAATGTGCTGGTATTCAAGATATTCTTACTAAATCCTTAGGTAGCGCTAATCCTCAAAACGTTGTGAAGGCCGTTTTCGACGGTATTTCACAAATAAGGTCACACGAGCAACAGCGTAAGTTGCTAGCGGCGGGACAAGGTAAGGACGATAAATGAGGTGAAAGATGGGTAAGATAGTTGTAGAGCAAGTAAGGAGTGTTATAGGAAGACCTTATTGGCAGCGCGCTATTGTGAAAGGATTGGGTTTGCGAAGGATTAGGCATAAGGTAGTTTTACCAGATACACCTTCTGTTAGGGGTATGATCAGGAAAGTACCTCATTTGGTAAAAATTGTGGAGGAGAGAAGAGATGAAACTTCATGATCTAAAGCCTGCTCCTGGTAGTAAGAAGAGACGTAAGAGAGTTGGTAGAGGTCCAGGCTCCGGATGGGGAAAGACTGCAGGTAGGGGCCATAAGGGGCAAAAATCTCGCTCCGGTTACAGCAGACGATGGTATTTTGAAGGAGGGCAGATGCCTCTAGTGCGCAGACTACCTAAAAGAGGGTTTTCTAACAAACTGTTTCGTATAGAATACGCTATAGTTAATTTGCGAGATATATCCCGAAAGATAGATGATACTGTAGAAGTTCTTTCTCCAGAAATTATGAAGGAACTGGGATTGGTTAAAAAAAACTTGCCTATCAAGGTCCTTGGAGAAGGAGAGCTTAATTATCCTATTCTTATAATAGCCCATAAATTCAGTAAATCTGCACAAAGAAAGATAGAAGCTGCAGGAGGAAAGTGGGAGGTAGTAGAAAGTGCTTGAGAGCTGGAGTGGTGTTTGGCGAATCCCAGACCTCAGAAAAAGAATGGTTTTTACTCTGTTGGTGCTTTTTGTCTACAGATTGGGTAGTTATATAACGTTGCCTGGAATCAACCTTGAAGCTATGCAAGGTTTTCTCACAGGACAGCAGGGGTCTATTTTAGGATTTGTTAATACATTTACCGGTGGTAGTTTAGGTAGAGCAGCTTTGTTTACTTTGGGAATAATGCCTTATATAACCTCATCGATCATAATGCAACTTCTTACTGTTGTTTGGCCTTATTTGGAAAGGTTATCTAAAGAAGGTGAATTAGGAAGACGAATAATTACACGCTATACAAGATATGGAACAGTAATTATATCTGTTATTCAATCATTTGGTATATCTATTTGGCTTGAAAGGATAACTTCTAACCAAGGCTCTTTGGTTATTAATCCTGGATGGGGATTTAGGCTGATAACTGTCATTTCACTTACCACGGGCGCCGTATTTGTTATGTGGTTAGGTGAACAGATTACAGAGAGAGGAGTAGGTAACGGCATATCTTTACTTATATTTGCTAGCATAGTTGTTGGTCTTATCCCTGCAATAGTTGATACAGTTGGTAAAGTTATACAAGGAAGTCTGAATATAATAGGTACACTCATTTTAGGCATTTTTATGTTGGTGGTTGTTGCATTTGTTGTTTATATGGAAAAATCTCATCGCAGAATTCCTGTACAATACGCAAAACGTGTTATGGGTAGGAGAATATATGGCGGCCAAAGCACTTATTTACCCCTTAGAGTTAACCCAGGAGGTGTTATACCCGTTATATTTGCTAGCTCAGTAGTCATGGTACCTCAGACAATATTGAGTTTCTTTCCAAATGTTGATTGGATGCAAACATTTGCCGACATGTTAAGATGGGGACAACCCCTTTACTACTTGTTGTATGTAATTTTGATAATCTTTTTCTCTTTCTTCTATGTATCGATTATCTATAATCCTAACGATTTATCGGATAATCTACGTAAGTATGGAGGGTTTATACCTGGAAAAAGAACGGGTAAAAGGACTGCAGAGTATCTGGATGAAGTTCTTACTAGACTTACTTTTATAGGATCTCTTTATTTGGCTGTTGTTTCCGTATTGCCTGATTTTCTTTTGGCTGGAGTCAGACTGGATGCCTTGCCGGGGGTAGGAGAATTTTTTGCTGAATTTCTACCATCTTGGGTTTTAAATGGTCTGGGAATAAATTTCTATTTTGGAGGAACTTCCCTTCTTATAGTAGTAGGTGTGGTGATGGATTTTCTCCAGCAGCTTGAGAGTCATCTGGTTATGAGAAACTATGAAGGCTTTATGAAGCGTGGAAGAATTAGGAGAAGTGGCGGAAGGTAAAAAGAGGGTTTTTATATTGTTTGGACCACCAGGTGCTGGTAAAGGAACGCAGGGTAAGTTGTTGTCTCAAGAATTGGGTATCCCTCTAATATCTACTGGTGATATGCTAAGGGAGGCGATAGCGAGAGGTGATGAGTTGGGTAATAAAGTAAAAGATATAGTAGATAGCGGGCAGTTGGTTAGTGATGAGATCATGGCTGAGGTTTTAGCTTCTAGGTTACAACAGGACGATGTAAGGAATGGTTTTATACTAGACGGTTACCCACGAACTCTGGAGCAAGCACGCTTTCTTGATAACTTATTGAAAAAATTAGGATTTTTCATAGATAGAGTTGTATTTTTAGACGTTCCCCGTAGTGAACTGGTAGAAAGACTTCTTAAAAGGGGAAGGAACGATGATCGTATAGAGATTGTAGAACAACGTTTGAACGTTTATACTAGACAAACCAGACCTGTTGTGGCATATTACGAGGATAAAGGACTTTTGAATAATGTAGATGCAACTGGGAAAATTGAAGATATTACAAAAAAGATTTTGTTTTTGCTGAAGGAAAGAAAGTGAGAAAATCTCCTGGCGAGTTGGCTATAATGGATGAAGCTAACCGTATAGTTTTGGAAGTTCTTGCTATGATAGAGAGAACTTTAGAGGAAGGTATAACAACTGCAGAACTTGATGCTATGGCAGAGAAAATGATAAGGGATATGGGAGGAATTCCTGCTTTTAAAGGGTATAAGGGATACCCTGCTACTTTATGTGTCTCGATTAATGACGAGGTAGTTCACGGAATACCTGGGGATAGAAAAATATGTGATGGCGATATAGTGAGTGTAGATTGCGGCGTTATTTATAGAGGATACTACGGTGATGCAGCTAAAACTTTTTCCGTTGGGGAGGTTGACGATATAGCGAAAAAACTTTTGGAGGTAACTGAAAAAGCTCTGCAACTAGGGGTGGATGAGTGTCGTTCTGGAAAAAGAGTATCGGATATAGGAAAAAGAATAGAGAAATACGTTTCCTCTGAGGGATTTAACGTAGTAAGAAAATTTGTAGGGCATGGTATAGGACGTTCTTTACATGAACCTCCTGAAGTTCCAAACTTTTTTGATCCTGAGAAGAATATGAAGTTAAAAACAGGTATGGTGTTGGCTATTGAACCTATGGTTACAGTAGGTAGCTATGAAGTTGTGGAAGATGAAGATGGCTGGACAGTGAGAACCAAAGATGGTTCTCTTTCGGCACATTTTGAATATTCTGTTGCTATAACAAAAAATGGACCGCGTATTTTGGGTTTGAGGGAAGATAATGGCTAAGAAGCAAGATGTTATCGAGATGGAAGGCACGGTCGTGGAAGCTCTTCCAAATGCAATGTTTAGAGTGGAACTTGATAATGGCCATAAAGTGTTGTGCCACGTTTCTGGGAAGATGAGAAAAAATTTCATAAGAATTTTGCCAGGGGATAGGGTTAAGATAGAATTAACACCTTATGACCTTACCAAAGGTAGAATAACTTTTAGGTTTAAGTAAGGGAGATAACTATGAAAGTTAGGCCGTCGGTTAAAAAGATATGTCCAAAATGTAAAATAATTAAGCGTAAGGGAGTTATTAGAGTAGTTTGTGTAAACCGTAAACATAAACAGAGGCAGGGGTAGAGTATGATAAGGATAGCAGGTGTTAACTTACCAGCTAATAAACATGTGTGGATAGCTCTTACTTATATATACGGTATAGGGAAAACACGTTCTGCTAAGATTTTAGAAATAGCAGGAGTAGAAAAAGATACAAAAGTTAAAGATCTAACTGATGAGCAAGTTACACTAATAAGGAGTGCCATTCAAGCTACTGGTAAAGTTGAAGGTGACCTAAGAAAAGAGGTAGCTCAAAACATTAGGCGCCTTATAGAGATAGGTTGTTATAGAGGTATTAGGCATAAGAAAGGTTTGCCTGTAAGGGGGCAGAGAACTCATACTAATGCGCGTACACGTAAAGGACCTCGTAAGATGGCTATTGCTAAAAAGAAGAAGGTTAAAAAGTAGTACGGAGGAAGTTAAATGGCTGCACGAAGGAAAACCAAAAAGAAGGTCAAAAAGGTTGTACCCCATGGTGTTGCACATATTCAGTCTACTTTCAACAATACGATAGTTACTATTACCGATCCAGAGGGTAACGTTTTGACATGGTCGTCTGCTGGAAAGGTGGGTTTTAAAGGTTCACGTAAGGGTACTCCTTACGCTGCTCAGTTGGCGGCTCAAAGAGCTGCTAAGGAAGCCAAGGAGTTTGGTATGAAAACTATTGATGTTAGAGTTAAAGGTCCGGGAGGAGGAAGAGAATCTGCTATAAGAGCGTTACAGTTGAATGGATTGCAGATTAAATCCATACGGGATGTTACACCTTTACCTCATAACGGGTGTAGACCTAGGAAAAAACGGCGAGTTTAGGAGGTTTTACTGTGGGAAGATATATAGGTCCTGTTTGTAGGTTGTGTAGAAGAGAAGGGATGAAACTTTTTCTAAAAGGCGAGCGTTGTTTTACAGAAAAGTGTGCTATAGAGAGAAGAAGTTATCCTCCAGGTCAGCATGGTCATAGAAGAAGTAGAAAATCTTCCAACTACGGTCCTCAGTTGAGAGAGAAACAGAAAGTAAAAAGAATATATGGAATCCTAGAAAGACAATTCAGAAACTATTTCAAACGAGCTGAAAGACAGAGAGGAGTGACAGGAGAAAATCTTCTTTCTATTATTGAACGTCGCTTAGATAATGTGGTTTATAGGTTAGGTTTCGCTTTTTCTAGAAGACAGGCTAGACAGCTTGTAGCTCATGGGCATATAGAAGTTGACGGGAAAAAGGTAACTATACCTTCCTATTTGGTTAAACCGGGGCAAAAGGTATCTGTTAGACAGAAGAGTAGAGATCTGGAGATTATCAAACAAGCTATAGAGGGCTCGCGTGGTAGAGGAGTGCCTGAATGGTTGAGCGTAAATATTGAGAATTTTGAAGGAGAAATAGTTAGGATTCCTCGTAAAGATGATATAAATCTACCTATCCAAGAACAACTGATAGTAGAGTTTTACAGCAGGTAAAATTTTTAAGAGGTGATGCTATGAGGGAATTTATAATAGCAAAAGAAGTAGTAATAGAAGAGCTCAGTGAAAAATACGGAAGATTTACTATAGAACCTTTAGAACGAGGCTTTGGTATAACAATAGGTAACTCTTTGCGTAGAGTTCTTTTATCTTCTATAAAGGGTGCTGCTATAACCGCTGTCCAGATAGAAGGTGTTTTACATGAGTTTTCCTCGTTAGATGGAGTTTTGGAAGACGTCACAGATATAATTCTTAATTTAAGAAAAATTCCTATAGTTCTAGAAGCGGATACTCCGAGATTTATATCTATGGAGGTAAAAGGACCTAGGGAAGTTAAGGCAGGAGATTTTACTGGAGATCCGAGAGTTAAAATAGTTGATCCAGACGTGCATATAGCTACTTTGAATGAAGATGGATATCTTTCCCTCCAAGCAAAAGTTAGTAAAGGATGGGGTTTCTTATTATCGGATCAGAGAGAGGAACGCTACGAGATAGGATGGATTCCAGTAGATGCTGTCTTTAGCCCGGTTTTAAAGGTGAACTTCGCCGTTAAGCCTACTAGGGTAGGAGGCGAAACAGATTATGAAAAGCTAACTCTTGACATTTGGACAAATGGAACCGTATCTCCCAAAGATGCTCTTAAAGAAGCTTCTTCTCTACTTATACGTCACTTTGAACCTATAAAAGACAACTATGTTGAGAGGGTTTATGAGGAAGAGGAGAAAGATACAGAGGATGAGGTACTAAAAGAGATCTCTGTAGAAGAACTTGGATTGGGAGCTAGGACAGTTAATGCATTGGTTAATGCAGGAATAACGGGAATTCGGCAGTTAGTTGAAATGGATGAAAAAACGCTGTTGTCTCTTAAAGGTTTGGGGAAAAAATCTGTGGAAGAGATAAAAAAGTCTCTTGAAGAAAAAGGGTATTCCTTGAAGTAGGTTAGGAGGATTTTGAAAATGCGTCACCTGAAGCATGGAAGAAAGCTGGGGAGGAATACAGCACATAGAAAGGCTCTGTTTAAAAACCTTATGTCTGAGTTGATAAAGCATGAAAGAATAATTACAACGTTGGCTAAGGCTAAAGAAGTAAGACCTCTTATGGAAAAGCTTATAACTAGAGGTAAAAAGGGAACAGTTCACGATCGTAGGATGGTTAGAAGATGGATAGAAGATAGAACTTTGATCAAAAAACTGTTTGATGAAATAGCTCCTCGGTTTCAAAATAGAAACGGGGGATATTTAAGGATCGTTAAATTGGGTTTTAGACGTGGTGACGCTGCTGAAATGGCTATTTTAGAGTTTGTAGATTTTTCATTACCTTCGGAGGAGGAAGGAGAAGAAGAAAAAAAGGGAGATAAATCGTGATAAAATCTTATAAAAAATGAGATCTCCCATAAGGTTGAAAATAAGAGAGACAGAAGTTGTTATAGATGAAGGAGAGAAGGTAGACAGTAGCGTAGATGCTATAGTTTTCCCAACCTCGGACGATCTTTTATCCCCTTTAGGTGTTGGTAAGAAGATTTTGGAGATGGCAGGAGAAGAGATCAAACGTGAATGTGAGATATTGTCTGAGGTAGAACCGGGTGGTGCTGTGATGACGGCTGGAGGTAATTTGCCCGTTAAAAGTCTTATTCATATACGTGGACCAGAGAAAGGTAGCGAAGAAGGAGATAAACAATTAGTCTCAGCTGTTAGAGAAGCATTAGCTCTGAGTGAAAGAAATAATTTTGCCGTTATCTCTTTTTTCCTAACCAAAGATGATTTTTCACTCCCTGACTATCAAGCAGCTCGTATATTGCTTACAGAGATACAACGTTATATTCAGGGAGGAACTAAGTTGAGCAAAATAATAATATCTTTAAATAGAAAAGAAGATTTTTCTTTATTTGTAAGAGAGTTGCAACGTTGTTTTAGATGATAACTTGACAGGTAGGAGGGAAATTGCTTAAATTAACTCATCGTTATGGAGAGGGATAAACGATGTTAAGAAATAAGACTTATCTTCCGAAAGTGGATAAAATAGAGAGGAAGTGGTTCTTAATAGACGCTGAAGGGGAGATTCTTGGTAGATTGGCTACCAAGATAGCAACTATTCTTATGGGTAAACATAAGGTTATATATACTCCTTTCTTTGATACAGGCGATTATGTGATAGTTATAAATGCTGAAAAGGTAATAGTTACGGGGAACAAAAGAAGGGCTAAAAACTACTATATACATACTACGAGGCCTGGTTCTATGAAGGTGATACCTTTTTTTATGATGCAACAGAAACATCCTGAAAGAGTTATACAGTTGGCTGTAAAAAGGATGCTACCTAAGAATAAATTGGGCAGAAAAATGTTAAAAAAGTTGAAGGTGTATGCTGGAAGTGAACACCCGCATGCTGCACAGCAACCTGTAAAAATTCTCGTCTAGATGAAGGAGGTGTAACTTGGTAGGAGTGGTGCAATACTACGGTACAGGTAGGAGAAAGAGGGCAATTGCCCGAGTATTTTTGCGGCCGGGGAGCGGTAAGTTGTTGGTAAATGGCCGACCTCTTGAAGAATATTTTGAGCGTGATATTCTGCGTATGGTTATAAAACAACCTCTCAACATCACGGAAACAGTTAATAGATTCGATGCGTATATAACAGTTAAAGGTGGGGGTAAAACTGGTCAAGCTGAGGCTATACGTTCAGGTATAGCACGTGCTCTGCTTGAATATAATTCTGAATTTCGTCAAAAACTAAAACCAGCTGGCCTACTTAGGCGTGATCCGAGAAAGAAGGAGAGGAAAAAGTACGGTAAACCTAAGGCTAGAAAGAGTTTCCAATTTTCTAAAAGGTAGGGAGGTTGTGTTGTGATTGAGATTACTATGCGTGAGTTGTTAGAGGCAGGGGTTCATTTTGGGCACCAAACACGTAGATGGAATCCTAAGATGAAGCCCTATATATTCGGTAAAAGAGCGGGAATACATATTATAGATTTACAAAAAACGTTGGAGCTTCTAAAGGAAGCAGCTGAATTTGCTGCTTATCTCGGAAGGGAAAATAAGAAAATACTGTTTGTCGGTACTAAAAGACAAGCGCAAGATGTAGTTAAAAATGAAGCTATTAGATGTGGACAGTTCTACGTTATAAACAGGTGGCTTGGAGGAACTTTGACTAATTTTGTTACAATAAGGCGCTCGATAGAAAAGTTGGACGAGATAGAAAAACGTTTGGCTGATGAAGACAGTAATCTTACAAAGAAAGAGAGAATAAGACTAGAACGTAGAAGGGCTAAAATGTTGCGTAACTTGGAAGGTATAAGGAAAATGGATACTTTGCCCGATGCGTTGTTCATTGTAGATACCCAAAAGGAACATCTAGCGGTGGCCGAGGCAAATAAATTACGTATACCTATAATAGGTATGGTAGATACAAACTGTAATCCGGAGCTTGTAGATTTTGTTATTCCAAGCAACGACGATGCTATAAGATCTATAGCTCTTATAACCAGTAAAATCGTTGATGCTTATCTGTTTGGAGCGGGTATCCTTAAAAAAGATGAAGAGACTGCTGTAGTGGAGGAAACACCTAAAACGCCAGAAGATTCAGCGCATCAGCAAATCTCTGAAGGAGGATAGAAATGGCTGTTACTACTGAGATGGTAAAAGAGTTAAGAGAAAGAACAGGTGCGGGGTTTGTGGACTGTAAAAAGGCGCTTCAAGAAGCTGGGGGAGATATAGAGCTCGCTATTAGGAAATTAAGAGAAAAAGGTTTAGCAAAGGCAGCTAAGAAAGCAGGAAGAGTTACTAAAGAAGGAATAGTGGGGCACTATATACATGCAGGCGGTAAAATAGGTGTTATAGTTGAAGTAAACTGTGAAACAGATTTTGTGGCAAGAAACTCGGAGTTTCAATCTTTGGTAAAAGATATAGCTATGCATATAGCAGCTAGTAATCCAAGTTACGTTAAAGTAGAAGATGTTCCTGAAGATGTAATAGAGAGTGAGCGTAGAATATATATAGAGCAAGCACGTCAAGAAGGCAAACCTACTCATATAGCTGAGAAAATAGCGGAAGGTAGGCTAAAAAAGTTCTTTGAAGAAAACGTTTTGTTAGAACAACCATTTATAAAAGACCCATCTGTAACGGTTAAAGAATTAATAGCTCAAAAAATAGCTAAGATAGGAGAAAATATCCAAGTTTCTAGATTTGCTAGATTTAAAGTTGGAGAAAAGTAGATAAGTTTGGAATCTAAGTGAGGTTTAAGAGAGTATTACTCAAATTATCAGGTGAAGCTTTAATGGGGTATCGCGAATTTGGAGTAGATCCCCCAACAGTTTTTAGAATAGCAAAGGAAATTGAAGAAGTACATGCTATGGGCATAGAACTTGCTATAACTATAGGAGGCGGGAATATCATAAGAGGTGTTGCAGCAAGTAAGCAAGGGATCGAGAGGATTACAGCAGATTATATGGGAATGTTAGCCACTATAATAAATGCCCTCGCAATGCAAGATGCCCTTGAAAAATTAGATGTTCCTGTTCGTGTTCAAACTGCTATAGAGATAAAAGATGTTGCTGAACCTTTTATAAGAAGAAGGGCGATGAGGCATTTAGAAAAGGGTAGGATAGTGATTTTTGCAGGTGGTACAGGTAACCCATTCTTTACTACCGACAGTGCAGCCGCACTACGAGCTAAAGAGATAAAGGCCCAGGCTCTTTTCAAAGCTACCAAAGTTGACGGAATATATACAAAAGATCCTGCACTATCAAAAGATGCTAGGAAGTTAGATTTTGTTTCCTATGGAGAGATGTTAGCTAAGAATATAAGAATAATAGATGCTACTGCAGTAGATCTTTGTAGAGAATCTCAAATGCCTATAATAGTTTTTAATCTTAAAATACCAGGAAATATAAAAAAAGCTCTCTTAGGTGAAAATGTAGGTTCTGTTATAACAAGTCAGGAAGTTGTAAACGGTATCTATAAGGAGGGAAAACATGCGGGAAGTCTTTAAAGATGCTGATAATAGTATGAAAGAAAGCGTTGCTCATTTTAAAAACGAAATAGCTAAAATTAGAACTGGGAGAGCTTCTATAGCTATATTTGATGGAGTAAGGGTAGATTATTACGGAGTTCCAACACCTATTAAGCAAGTTGCAACTTTAACTGTAGTTGACGCCAACCTTATTCAGATACAACCTTGGGATAAATCTTTGATCAAATCTATCGAGAAAGCTATAATAGAATCCGATCTTGGCTTAAATCCCTCAAATGACGGTAAGGTTATAAGAGTACCTATACCTCCACTTACCGAAGAAAGACGTAAAAAGTTCGTTAAGTTAGTACATGAGCTTGCAGAAAAAGCTAGAAATGCTATCAGGCATTTTCGTAGAGAGGCTATAGAAAAGCTTAAAAAGAAAGAAAAAAATAAGGAAATTTCTGAAGATGACCTGTTTAGAGGGAAGGACGAAATACAAAAAATACATGATAAATATATTGCCCAAATAAACGAATTGCTAGAAAAAAAGGAGAAGGAACTTCAGGAAGTGTGAGTGATACACGGTATTATAGTAGCTGCTGGTAAAGGAAAAAGATTCGGAGGAGAAAATCCAAAGCAGTTTATAGTCATCGGAGAAAAAAGAGTAGTTGAGTGGAGCATAAGTAAAGTAGAAAAGTTCGTTGATAGTATTATTGTTGTTATTCCGCCTGAAATAGACTTTAGATGCAAATTTAAAACCGTTATTGGAGGAGATAATAGAGCAGAATCGGTATTTAATGCCGTTAGTTCCTTACCTATAAAAGGTGGGGATCTTGTATTAATACACGATGCTGTAAGACCTGCTGTAAACCCTATAGATATAGAACGTGTTATAGAATCTGCTAAAAGTAATCACGGGGCAGTTCTGGCTTCTAAAGTAACCGATACTCTTAAACTTGTAGAATGCAACTATATTATAAAAACTGTTGATCGCGATAAACTATGGAAAGTGCAAACTCCTCAGGTTTTTCAAGCCGATATATTTTTTGAGTCTTTAAAAACCGGACTTAATGAAAAACTATACTTTACCGATGATAGTGCATATTTGGAAAGACAAGGATATAAAGTTGCAGTGGTAGAAGCATTAAAACCCAATCCTAAGTTAACTTATAAAAAAGATCTATCTATTATAAAAAGCATTCTTTTGGATGGATAGGGTAATAGTAGGTTATCATCCTGTTCGCGTATTACTTGAACAGCTAGTAACTGTTAAGAGAATAAATGTTAAAGATGCGTTACTTTATCTACAAAGAGGGAAAAAAGGACGTAGGTCTGAAGAAATTGTCCAATTAGCAAAAAAAGCTAAGGTGGTTGTTAAGACTGTAGATAGAAAATTTCTAGATAATATAGCCGTAGGAACGGTTCATAACGGTTTTGCTTTAGTGGTTTCTGAGATTTCTTATACAATATTTGATACTAGATACTGTCTGGATCTTGGCGTTGCTCTCGAAGGTATCCAAGATCCTAGGAACTTGGGTGCTCTATTTAGAGTGTGTGATGCTACAGGTGTTGGATTTGTACTTATAAGAGATAGACAAACAGCAGATCATACTCTTCCGTCTGTAGCTAAAACTTCGGCAGGAGCTGTATATAATCTTAATATCTCACGATGCAATCTTCTGCACGTAGAACTTGAAGAGCTTAAAGCCCAAGGATATAGAATTGTAGGATCCACCCTTGATGGTAGCCCTCCATGGGAGCTAGATCTAAAAGGTAAAGTTGTAATATGTTTTGGAGGGGAAGAAAAAGGGTTAAAGAGGGTAACCCGCGCAGTATGTGATTGTTTTGTTACACTACCTATGAGAGGCAAAATAGAATCTTTAAATGTAGCAACAGCAGCTTCTGCTATTCTCTACGAATCCCTAAGGCAACGAGTGAATTAGACTGCAGTTTTTCTGTGTACTATCTAAATTCTATACACCGGTAACTTTTTAAATAACGTTGGTTGTTTATCTGTTTTTATAAATCTTTATGCAATGTAACCGTAGATAGGTTTTTAGTAGATTGAAATTCTACATAAATTTTTGCTTGATCATAGTTAGTCTTGCGGATTTATCGTTGTTACTTAGAAAAGTTCTAAGCTAGATTGTGAAAGTTATACCGTTGGAAATAGCAATTTATATGGATGTTTCTTCTGCACAATTTCAAACTATTGGCTCTATATTTTTGTGCAGAGCACGCTAAATAGTTATTTTTTCGAATAAAGATAGTTTAGATTTGGTTTTATTTATGATAAAACTCGCAAATTGTTGTTATATGGTAAATATATCTAGTTACTTGTTAGTTTCCATTTCATATCTTGAAAGTATAGTCGTCTATCGATACGTGGATCAAAATATAGTCTTGTATCCATAGCGTATATATAGAAAGGGATAAAAGTAGGTATATATACTTTCTCTTTTAGTAATTTTTTCATTATTTTACTTATTAATTTTTTATTTTACTTATTAATTTTTTCTGTTTTGCTATATCTGGTATTGTGTCAATTTTTTTTATAATTTCATCTACTTCTGGATTTGAGTATCCTGTAAAGTTACTTTTTCCTAGGCCGTTAGGAGAAGGGGTGTGTACAGAGTTTAAGGGGAATTCTAATGTATGACCACTTACTGAAAACCATGCTCCGTATTAGAAACCGACCTTTTGCTCTTTAAGATCTTTGTAAATTTCTGGCCATTTTCTTTCAACAACTTTTATCTTAAATCCTGCTTTTCTTAGTTGGTCTGCTATTGTATTGGCTACTCTTTTTCTTCCTAAGCGAGTTTGTAAGGTTATATCTAGATCTACACCTTTTCTTTTTTTATTTTCTATTATCTTTTTAGCTTTTAGTAGATTTTAAGGAGTATCTTTCATCTTGGGGTCATAACCTAAAAGGTCAGGAGTTGACATCTGATTTTCAACGATTCCGTAACCGTTGACAATATGTTTGGCGAGTAAGCGTTTATTCAGTGCCAGTGAGATGGCTTATTGCACTTCTATGTCATCAAAGGGTGGAAATTTGGGGTTTAGCCCTAAATAGAAAACTCCTACGCTGCGCTTTATTTTAAGAGCAATTTTATCTTTGCCAGACAAATTGTTTACTAGCGTGGGGGGGGGTATCTGTTATCAGGTCTAAGTCTCCGCGTAGTAGTTCTTCTACTAGTTTTTCAGCATCAGGTAAGAAATTGATATGTACTTTCGTTATATGTGTGGAAGGTTTTTGTGCTTTTAAAACTATATATTTTTCATTTTTATATCTTTCTATAAAGTATGAACCTATTGGAGGGATAGTTGATTGTCTTCTGCTATGTATATAAGTAGTGTATGGATCGGGTATTATCCCTATGAAGGTTAAAAACGAGGTGAATGTGATTGAAGATTCTCGTAGGTAATCTCTAGAATTGTTGGTGGTATAACATCTTTTTTTTATTTTATGTAAATATCTTTTAAGAGAAGAGTTTAACTTTAACATTCTTCTAAATGAGGCTGCAACATCTTTTGCTAAGAGTTTTCTCTCCGATACAGAAGTTATAGAATCATCTAATTCTACTTTTATTTTGTATTTTGTTTGCCAATATATTTTCTTGCTAGAAGGTATTCAATTTCTCCTCATCTATATTTAACCTGATAATTGGTGGATAACAGTTTACCAATATTTGATGAGTGATGTTATCATCGTGTAAGTGAGGCTCTAATGTTGCAAGGTCGTTACTTATTGCTACTCGTAAGTTTGTTGCTTTGGGAAGGTTACATCCTACAAGAGTGATGATTGTTACTATAAATAATGATGATTGTTACTATAAATAATAGAGACATTACTTTTCTATCTAAGGATTATAGTAGTGATAGAGTGAGGTTTGATCATGAGTGATTTTGTTCATTTACACGTTCATAGTGAATATTCTCTTTTGGATGGTGCTAATCGTATAGATCAGCTAGTAGCTAAAGCTAAGGAGTTTTCAATGCCCGCTGTAGCGCTGACAGATCATGGTAATCTGTTTGGTGCCATCTGGTTTTATGAAGAATGTAGAAAAAGAAATATAAAACCTATAATCGGTATGGAAGGTTATTTTACGACCTCTAGCAGGTTTACCAGGGATAAAAGATCTAAGATTTATCATATCTTACTTTTGGCAGCTAGTGAAGTTGGTTTTAGGAATATTATAAAGATATCGAGCAAAGCTTTTACTGAGGGGTATTATTATAAACCTCGATTGGATTTTGATCTATTGGAGAAGTATAACGAAGGGATAATCTGTCTTTCTGCATGTTTGCAGGGAGTTTTGCAGCAAAATATAGTGAGTAAAAGGATCGATGAGGCTAAAAGGGAGATAAAGAGGTTTCTAGATATATTTGGACGTGAGAGATTCTTTATAGAGCTTATGGATCACGGCTTAGCTGTTCAGAAGGAGGTTAATGAAGTTCTCTACAGTTTGGCGAAACAGTTTGGTATTAGGGTAGTAGCTACTAACGATGCTCATTATTTGGATAAAGTTGATGCCAAAGCTCACGATGTGTTGTTGTGTATAGGAACTCAGTCGTATATATATGAAGAAGACAGGTTGAGGTTTGAGACTGACCAGTTTTATTTTAAATCTCCTTCTGAGATGAAGTCTGTTTTCGCTTCTTTTCCGGAAGCTATAGAGAACACTTTGGTTGTGGCTGAGATGTGTAATGTTAGGATTCCGGAAGGTAGATTTTTTTTGCCAGACTTCCCTGTACCTGAGGGTTACGATTTAAACAGTTATTTGAAGAAGATTGCTTATGAAGGTTTGGAGGCTCGTTTACGGTTTTTAAAGGAGCATAATCTTATGATTTACGATGAAGAGGTCTACTGGAAGCGGTTAAATGATGAGCTGAAGATAATAACCGACATGGGGTTTTCCGGTTATTTTCTTATAGTGTGGGATTTCGTTAAATATGCCCGGAGCAAGAATATTCCTGTGGGCCCAGGTAGAGGTTCTGCTGCAGGATCCCTTGTTTCCTATGCTTTGTATATTACCGATATAGATCCTCTTAGATACGGATTGCTTTTCGAGAGATTTCTTAATCCAGAAAGAGTGAGTCTGCCAGATATAGATATAGATTTTTGTATGCGTAGAAGGGGAGAAGTAATAAAGTACGTTCAAGATAAATACGGTGAAGATAAAGTATCACAGATAATTACTTTCGGTACTTTAGCTGCTAGAGCAGTTATTAGAGATGTGGGTAGAGTTTTGGGATTTAGTTATCAGGAAGTCGATAAAATCGCTAAATTAATTCCCCCTATGTCTAGGTCGTTAGGTGCGGTGGTAGAGGAAGTTCCAGGGATTTCTGAACTTATAAAGAAGGATGAAAAAGTAAAAGAGATATTTGATATAGGAATGAAATTAGAGGGATTGACTAGACATGCTTCTTTGCACGCTGCTGGTATAGTTATAACTCCTACTTCTGTTGATGAATTGGTTCCTCTATATAGGAGTTCTAAAGGAGAGATTGCAACTCAATGGGACAAAGATGTTATAGAGAGACTTGGCATTCTTAAGATGGACTTTTTGGGTCTTAAGACTTTAACGGTTATAGACGATTGTGTGCAAATGCTTCGGAAAAAGGGTAAAGAGGTAGATATTGCATCGATACCTCTGGATGATCCGGAAGTGTATAGGTTATTTTCTGAAGGTAGAACTGCGGGAGTGTTTCAGTTTGAGTCTGCAGGTATGCGAGATCTTTTACTGATGACAAACCCCGATAAATTTGAAGATTTAGCTGCTCTTAATGCACTTTACAGGCCTGGTGCTTTGTCCGAAGCTATGCCTATCACTTACGCTAGGAGGAAGAAGGGTGAAGAGAAGGTAGATTATATTTTGCCCGAGACCAAGGAGATTCTCTCGGAGACTTACGGAGTTATTGTATATCAAGAACAGGTTATGCAGATAGCTGTTAAGATAGCAGGTTTTTCCATGGGAGAAGCGGATATATTAAGGAAAGCTATGGGTAAAAAACAGCCAGAAATTATGGAGAAGCAAAGAGAGAAATTTATAGAAGGTGGTGTAAAACAAGGTTTTCCTCGCCACAAAGTAGAGGAGCTGTGGCGGTATATAGAACCTTTCGCAGGTTACGGTTTTAATAAAAGCCACTCGGTAGCTTATGCCTTACTCGCTTATCAAACTGCTTATCTAAAAGTACATTACCCTTTGGAATTTATGGCGGCTCTTATTACTTCAGAAATGGGTAGCTCGGATAACGTCTTTAAATATTTAAAAGAAGCTTTATCTATGGGAATAAAAATACTTCCTGCATCTATAAATGATAGTTCTTGGGAATTTGTGGTAAATGATGAAGATAATGGAATAAGGTTTGGTTTAGGAGCTATAAAAGGAGTTGGATCAGCAGCAGCATCAATAGTAATAGAGGAGAGAGAAAAGAACGGTTTATACCAAAATTTTATAGATTTTGTAAATAGAGTTTATCCCGAGGTTAATAGAAAGACAGTAGAAGCTCTTGTAAAAGCTGGTTGTTTTGACCAATTCGGAATAAATAGGAAATCTCTCTTAGAAAGTTTGCCAGAACTACTAGAGGCTGTAGAAAGAAACAAGAAGATATTGCGCTCTCGTAAACGACTGCTTTTTACGATGGATAGTATAGTACAGGAATTACCTATCAAAAAAGTAGATATGGATGAAAGAGAACTGCTTAGTATGGAAAAAGAATCGTTTGGATTTTTTCTTAGCGGGGACCCTTTAGGAGAATATTCCTACTTTATACAAGCAGTAACTTCTTGTGATACTGCGTCTTTGCAAGAAAAATACGTTAATTCTACCGTATCTTTAGGAGGGGTTACAGGAAAGGTAGTACGAGGAAAGATAAAAACGGGTGTTAATAAGGGAAAAGTAAAAGCTCATTTTAAACTGTACGATAAGTATGGTGCTGTTAATGTACAGGTATTTCCATCGGAATTGGAAAAATTTGATTCTTTTTTAAAAGAAGGAGAGATAGTTGTTGTAAAAGGGGTAGTGCGCGAAAGGGGCGGAGAGAGAGAAATTATAGCTAGTGAAATAGTTCCTATAAAAGAACTTCTAGAAAAACCAGTGGCTAAAATGGTTATTTTTACTACAGGAGATAAATTAGATGCGGTTTACGATTCTTTTCTAAATATCATTAAAAGTAACAAGGGTAATACAAACCTTGAAGTAGTAATCACAGTTAATGGGGATGTATATACTGTTTTTACTAAGGGTATAGAATGGTCTATAGATTTGGGTAAAGCGATTACCGCATGTTTGGGTGACAGATCTTATCGTTTAGTTTATGAATAGATTGATAGTAACACATATTGGAGCTGATATAGATGCAGTTGCGTCTTCGCTTGCATTGGCGAGATTGTATGAAAATTCTAAAATTTTTTTCCCTGGATCTTTAAACAAGCAGTCTCAGGAGTTACTTAACTATCTTTTTCCTAATGGTATAAAAAATTTAATTACTGTAAAAGAATTGAAAAAACTAATTTTTAATGAAGTAGTTGTGGTTGATACTCGACAAAGATCCAGAATCGGTATAGTGGCTGATTTGATAAAAGATAAAAGGGTAACGGTTTTTGACCATCATCCTCCTGCTCATGATGATCTAAGTTATAGTTGCGGAGTAGTAGATGAGACAGTGGGGTCTACATCTACACTGGTATGGGAATTTTTGCGAGGCAAAGTAGAATTAGAACCACAATATGCAACGTTACTTTTAGCTGGTATATACGAAGATACGGGCTCCTTATCTTACCTTAACACCTCTTATAGAGATCTTTTTGCTGCGGCAGAATTACTTAAAATCGGTGCAAATCTTAGAACGGTTCGTGTATATGCATTACCCAGATTTACCAAGGATCATTTAAGAGTTCTTTATAAGATTGCCGATAAACTGAAGAAAATTAAAACAGGTGGATTTGAAGTAGGGATAGCAGAGCTCTATACTCCTGAGTTTGTAGAAGAACTAGCTCCCATGGCTAATATGATTTTAGCAATTCTTCGTTTGGATGCTATTTTTCTACTCATACAAGAACCTGATAGAGTAGCTGTTATAGCACGTTCAAGAAACGAACTTTTTAACGTTGGGGAAATCCTCAATACTCTGGGATGGGGAGGAGGTCACTCCACTGCTGCAGCCGCTTCTTTGAAATTCGCTTCTCTGAAAGAGGTTTACAATAGGCTTGTTCTTTATTTGAGTAAATTCAATACCTACGAAATAAAGGCAGCAGATATAATGGTCAGCCCAGTCTATACTGTTGAAGAAAAACGTAGAGTGTATGATGCATACGAAACACTTAGAAATTTAAATGTCAATTCTTTGCCAGTCGTAAACTCTGAAAAAAAAGTGGTAGGAGCTGTAACAAGACAGATAATAGATAAAGCTATCAAACATGGATTGGCTGATAAACCTGTTTCTTCAGTCTTAAACCCATACGTTAATTGGGTCTCTCCAAATAGTAAACTCACTCAGGTTGCAAAGGAATTTATTTTGAACAATCCACGATTCGTTTTGGTAGGTGAACCTTCAAAATTACCTATGGGTATAATAACGAGAAACATGCTTCTAAAGGCTGCTGTATCTTATTTTATTCTAGAAAGTGAATATGCGGACAGGACAATAGGAGGAACAGTTACCCAAACTCTTAGTGAAGATAGATTGGTTTCTCTTATAGGTAGCGATAGACTAAGGGTGCTTAGAGATGTTGTAGAATTGGCCGAGAAGGAAAAAGTATCGCTTTATATGGTAGGTGGTACAGTAAGAGACATACTTTTAGGGAAAAAAGTGGTAGATATAGATCTGATGGTTGAGGGAAATGCTCTTGTATTTGCGGAAACTATAAAAAAGCATTTGAATTTGGAAGTTAAATTACACAAACCTTTTTTCACAGCCAAGATATATGGAAGCAACTTTGTATTCGATCTCGCCTCGGCAAGGACGGAGAGTTACAAGTATCCAGCATCTTTACCTGAGGTTAATTTGTCTCCTCTTAGAAACGATCTTATGCGTAGAGACTTTACAATAAATGCTCTTGCAGTGAAACTTACAGGAGAAAAACGCTATAGAATTGTAGACTTTTTTGGAGGACTGCGAGACCTTAAAAACAAAATAATAAGGGTTCTGCATAGTTTATCCTTTATAGAGGATCCTACTCGCATATTTAGAGCAGTTTCCTTGGAAAGTCGTTTGGGATTTAAAATGGCATCTGATACTGAGAAGATGGCAAAGACTGCTGTACGTTTAGACGTTATAAAGTATTTGTCTTTTAATAGGCTAAAACGTGCCTTTTGGAGTGTTGTAGATTCTTTAGATAGAGTTCTTGAAAACTTAAAGAGATTGGATTCTCTCGGAGTCTCAGAAGCTATCTTTGGTTTTAACCTTTACTCGGATAGGGTGGCTACAAATATACTTAAAGTGCGGAAGGTATGGGATTGGATTCAGATAGAAAATATAAAGCTGGGCAATATAGATGTAGGAGATATAGTTTTAAAAGCTATAGCCCTTGGCCATGATGTAGAGAAGAGGAACAAGATTGAGAAAGTTTTTATGTTGGAAAAAGGATACTTTGTAACCTTGGAAAAACGTATAAAAAACATGCTTTGGCACATAGGAAAAAATGGGATAAAACGTAGCGATATATTTTCTACCATAGATAGTTGTTCAAAAGAGGAACTGTTGCTGGCGTTTGCTTTGGCTGATGATAAAACTAAAGATAAAATACACGATTATCTTGTCAATGTGGGGAAGATCAGTATAAGTATAAAGGGTAAAGACCTGATAGATTCTGGCATCGAAGAGGGTCCTATTATAGGAGAAGCGTTAAAAGCGGTTAAAGATGCTATCATAAATAGAGAGATAAATTCTGGATTTGAAGAAGAATTAAAATATGCTATTAATTTTGTGAAAAAGAAAGGAGAGGTAGATGCGTAGAGTAGTGAAGGTATGTGGAGTTATTTTTGTTCTATTTGCAAGTTTAGTATACGCAGAAGCGTACGATAAAAAAATGAAATTTGTTTTGGATGAGTGGATAAAAATGGATGTTGAAACAGGTCCTATAAAACTTCATATGTTTAGGATAGCAACGCAAAATACAATAACTTCTAAAATAGGTAGACCGGGAGGAGAAGCTTACGCTACGCCGTTGGTTGTTTACCTTGAATACAGTAACTACTCCGACTCAGATTGGGACGCAATAATAACTATAGAGTGGTACGATAAAGCTGGAAAAGTTATAGACGGTATGGTGGGAGTGAAAAAGGAATTGAACGACAATGAACATAGAAAGATTATAAAAATACCGTTTGTTACTCTGAAATACGGTATAGATAAAGCTAAAACTATGCATGTGTCTATAGATTTGTTACCAGAATAGTTTGAGAGATATTATGGATTTAGGTTGCGAAAGTGGGTAAGTATGAAATGGAGCTCTCTATTGCGATAATGAAAGTTAAAATTTTTGCCTAAAAATTGTAAGAAATTTCTGTAGATTGGTAGTAGTGTCAAATAAGAGGTAGGAGTAAAATATTGGACAAGTGTAGTGAAAGTGGAAACTGTACAAAGAGGTTTTTGAAGTTGTAGAGATGTTGTATATTGGTAGAGGTAGAACTATTCACATGCGCGTTATATAGAGTTTGTTACCTTGAACAATAAGGAGAGTAAAGCATAAAGATATGTAACAATTTATTACAATAATCTAAATCTTTTTTCTTTCTCAATATATGAAAATAAACCTAATTAAATGTAAGAGTACAATTTTTCCCCTTCTTCTTTTTGTACCTGATACTCTACTTTTGTAGGGGGGAAAAATGGGGAGGGTTTCCCTCCCCATTTATTATGCTGTTTTTATAGGTATCTTTTTCTTGGCAGGTTCTCTTTTAGGGAGTTTGAGGAAAAGAGTACCGTTTTTCAACTCAGCTTCAATCTTTTCACTATCTATTTCTCCTGTGAATGAAAAAGATCTTTTGTAGATTACGTTTTTGAACTCTTCTATTATTTTCCTACCTTTAGGTGAATCTATATCTGTTTCCCCTTTTATATTTAGTACTCCTCCCTCGAAAGTTATTTCCAATTTTTCTTTTGGTACACCTGGCATATCTGCGAGCAAAACGAAATTCTTTTCCGTTTCAAATATATCTACCCAAGGCGCTACTGTAAACTTATTCTCCATTTTATCCTCCTACTTTAACTTCTA
>JALWYX010000025.1 GCA_027078415.1 Thermoanaerobaculia bacterium | reverse complement strand
AATATATAGAAAAAATAACCGAACTTAAAAAACAACGTAACAAGTAAATAGGACAATGAGTAGATATAAAAAATTTGTAGAAAAATGGATCGAAGCTGAGAAAAAAGAAGATCCCGAAGCAGAACTTTACTTAAAGGAACTACTACTATCTATACCTTACAATAAGAACCAAATACTTTCTCTTGAAGAAAAAGTTCTAAGCGAGATTGCTAGAAGAAAGAAAAATAGATTCTTTATAGTTTTACTTATCTACTTTAGCTTCGTCTTTATAGCTTCAGCTACATTTTACCTTCTATTTAGATCGATTAATTTAAGCGTACTTGGAACATTACTTAACGTGGTTATAATACCTGCAAAGGAAATACTATTTATATCAGCACCATTTATAAATCGATATTCAAGTTTGATTTTAGTATTGTACCTGATATGCTATTTAGCAGTTTTTATAAGTAACGTTTTATTTATAACTTTATCTATAACAATAACAACGATTGTACCTATTTACAAAAAAGTAGAAAGGAGTCCAGTACAATGAAAAGGATATTAGTGCTAATTCTCCTCACAACTTATCCTATTTCGCACATTAGCAGCAAAGAGGAAAATAGCGTTTCAGATGTAACTGAGATAAGAAAAGATCAAAATCGTCTAAACAGTGAAAAAATCAAGAGAAAATCGATCGTAAAGTTAGCGGGAGAATCTATAAAGGTAAGAAAAAATGAGGATATAGACGAAGTAGTAGTACTGGGAGGAAACATATATATAGAAGGAGCTGTTAATCACGCGGTTGCTATATTAGGTAACATTTACGTTAAAGGAACTGTAAAAAACGACATAGCTGTAATAATGGGCAATTTATACCTGTACGAAGGGGCTAAAGTAAAAGGAGATATAGCGGTTATAGGAGGTAAAATTGTCAACAAAGAAAAGATTCCTATAGCCGGAGATGTAGTAGAGATACAGTTCTTCTCTTGCCAATCGTGGGTATGCAAAAGTTTCATACTTAAACCCCTATTAGGTGGAGTATACCCATCATATTCCAATGATAAATATAAAGAAGAAACTTTGTACGCTTTAGAAACAGAACGTTTAGAACGAGTAGAAGATCTTTTTAAATCGTTTATGTTCCCTACAATAGTGCTTCTAATAGGAATTTTTCTATTTCTTATACTTCCGGAGCCGGCAAAAAAGGTTTTAGAAATATTAAAACGTGACAACTTACAATCAACAGCTATAGGATTCATGGTAATGCTGCTTTTTATACCTGTAATAACCATTCTAGTTGTCACTCTCATAATATCTATAATAGGGTGTCCTCTTCTACTTACCATACCTGTTATAGTGGTTATATACGCAACATCTTTATTAATAGGATATTCCTTATCATTAAGTTATTTGGGGGAACGTATATTTCCATCGTTGGAAGGTAAACACATTCTCGCTCTTGTTCTAGGAATAGTAATAGTTCATGGAATAAATATTATCTCTCATCTACTTTACCTTTCCTCCTATACGATCTTAGAGACATTATCATGGGTCTTATGGTTAGTTTATGTAAGCGTGGTAATTTTTCTCTCTGCTATGGGAAGTGGTGCCCTATTCAGTGGATTGCGGAGGAGATAGCTCCTCTTATCCTCTCTACCAGAAGAGTTTTCCTCTTTTCCTGGGAAGCATTAAATACAGCTCTTCTTAACGCTTTATGGTTCGTAATCAAAATAACCATCTTTTTTCCTCTTGTTATAGCTGTGTATATAAGAGAGCGTCTCAACATAACAAAATGTTGGGTATGTAAAACAACTATCGCTACTGGATATTCACTACCTTGAGATTTGTGAACAGAGATAGCGTATGCCAACTCCAGTTCATCTATATCGCTATCCCTATACACTACTACCCTTCCATCAAAGTCAACTTCCAAGCTTTCTTGTTCTATATCAACTCCCACAACGACTCCAACATCTCCGTTAAAAACCTCTAAATAATAGTTATTCTTAACTTGTATAACCTTATCTCCTACCGAAAAACCGCATAGGTTTTCTTCTTTCGGTTTATCATTAAATATCGTTTTGAGAAACCTATTCAGAGCAACAACTCCTAACGATCCTCTACGAGTAGGAACAAGCAGTTGAATATCTTTTGCACCAAAACCTTTAGATTTCAGATTTTCAATCGTCTCTTTAACGGTATCGTAAATCTCATCAGGGGAATTCCTTTTAAAAATAAAAAAGTCACCTTCACCCTTCTTATCGCTTCTAGGTATTTTACCGTCAAGTATATTATGGGCATTTGCTACAATTAGGCTGGAATTCTTCTGCCTGAAAACCTTTTTAAGTCTAAAAACGGGAACAATACCAGAATTTACAATTGCCGAAAAGAAATCACCTGGTCCTACGGGAGGTAGTTGGTTAACATCACCAACAAAAACTACAGATCCATCCTTAGGTATGGCTTTAAGCAAAGCTGAGGCTATAAATATATCGATCATAGAACTTTCATCTACTATAACCATATCTGCTTTAAGTGCACGTTTTTCATCACGTAAAAATCTCCTGGAAACAGGGTCAAATTCAAGTAATCTGTGAATAGTTTTCGCCTTATAACCTGATGACTCATATATTCTCTGCGCAGCCCTACCTGTAGGTGCAGCAAGTTGAACCGAGAAACCCAACTTTTTTGCTATCTCTATAATAGCTTTTATTATAGTTGTTTTACCTGTACCAGGACCACCAGTTATAACAGAAAGGGAGTGCCCCAAAGCACCTACAATAGCTTTTCTTTGTTCTTCATTAAGAAAAATTTTCTCTTTTTGCTCCCATTGGCTTAATAGTTCATTTAAAATCAAAGTTTTCGTTCGTTTAAAACGAGAAAGAGCAACTATCCTACGCGCAACACTTTTCTCAGCTAAAAACAACGGCCTTAAATAAACCGCATTACAGTAGCTATCATCTATAACCACTCTACTTTCCTCAACTAACTTGTCTAACGCCACTTCGACCGAGCTACTGTCAACATCCAAAATTGATGAAGCTTCCTGCATTAAAACGGTTTTATCAACAAATAGATCTCCTTTGTTAGAATAATCAAACAAAACAAAGAGTAAACCCGCCTTTAACCTTCTTATATCGTACTTATCTATTCCCAACTTTTTAGCTAAATTATCAGCAGTTAGAAAACCTATACCTTGTACCTCCATAGCCAGCCTATAAGGATCTTCCTCTACTACCTCCTTAGCTTTCACACCGTAACGCCTATAAAGTTTAAGTGCAAGTGAAAGAGAAATTCCAAAAGAGGAAAAATATAAAAGAAGAGATCTAATCTCTTTGCTCTTGTTGTAAGACGATAAAATTTTTTCCAATTTTACTTTACCTATACCTTCTACCTCTAAAAGTTTTTCAGGCTCTTTTTCGATAATTTCTATAGAGTGTGCACCAAATTTCTCTACTATTCTGCGAGCAATAACGGGACCAACTCCAGATATAGCACTAGATGAAAGGTACTTTTCTACTGCATAACTATCTTCAGGTAGCAATTCGACAAAAGAGTAAAACTTAAACTGTTTACCATACCTATAGTTATAAACCCATTTACCCTCTAATTTAACGTAAGAACCTGTATTTATTTCTACCGCTTCTCCTACAGCAGTAACAATACCCTCATCAGTATTAACTTTCATCACTATCCACAAACTATCAGGATTGTAAAATACAACTTTTTCAACTACACCTTCTATAACAACCATGAGCCATCTTACATAAATTTACAACATAGCAAATATACCAACAATATATCAACAACGAAAAGTTAAACTGGTAACGTTTCCCTAGAAGGAACGAAACGACCTACTACCACAATTTAAATTGTAATGTTACGTTTAGGTTGGTACAAACAACGGATCAATCGTCTTTTTGCAATAGAAAACCAATAAAATACAACAACATTTTATTTAAGCTCCATATAAATATTTAGACAACCCACTTTTAACAATTACAGTTATAATTTGTACTATGAAAATCGAAGTGTTTTCAGAATTGGAAGGGTGGAACCTACTTTTCGCAGAACTTTCTATAGACAAACAAGCAGATACAGAGCACCGTACAATCATGCTAAAGAAAGCTGAAGAAAAAGTTAAAAAAGAATTTCATTCTACAAGCGATATAGGCAAAAATGCTACTATTTTATCTCTACGAACACTATTTAAAAAGGCCGGTACAGATCCTTCACGATACAGAGTAGCTTCAGAAGCTCTTCTTCGTAGAGTTGTAAAGGGTAAAAAAATACCTCTTATAAACCAAATAGTAGACTTTAACAACTATCTATCGCTTATTACTTTGCTTCCCTGTTGTGTAATAGACACGAAACTCTCGTCTCCCTTAGTTTGGAGAAGCGGCAATGAAGGAGAATGGTATATCTCACTAAAAGGTACAAAATTTAATTTAAAAGGTAAACCAACCTTATTTTTAAAAGGTGTTCCCGTAGATACACCTATAACTGGAAACGATAAGTTTAAAGTAACCTCTTCAACTCAAAAAGCAACTTTAGTTATATACCTCCCCCGAGAAAGTTACACTACATCCAACTTAAGAACAATAGTAGAAGAGAGTGCAAATGATTTTTTTATAAAATGCCACTATTTAGATTCAACTATTACAACACTTAGAAAAACCACTAACGATACTTTTTAAATTGAAGATAATGAATAGATGTTGGACTTAGTATCTTTCTTTCTATACCCAGCTCCTTCTATCCCTCTACCACAAGAACCGCCAAGAGGGTTAGAGGAAGTTACGATAGAGAGTGAAGGCTGCAAAAAAGTAGAAATTTGGATTGCAAACTCTAGGAAAGAAGGTGCAATGGTGGTGTGGTTTCACGGAAACGGTGAAAATTTGTTAACCGTTTACGAATCAGGATTATTTAGTCGTTTTGAAGAGATAACAGAGATATTTGCGGTCGTTGAATATCCAGGATACGGTAGAGAAAAGTGTACGACAAACGAGGAATCTATAGTAGAATCTGCTATCAAAGCGACTGTCACCTTAAAAGATAAATACGAGCCTAACATCCTAATAGTAGCAGGGTGGTCTCTGGGTGCAGCTGTAGCGGCCCAAGTGGCAAAAGAGGTAAAGGTAGATGGGATAGTACTTATATCTCCCTGGAGTTCCCTAAAAGATCTGGCAAAACTACACTATCCTGCAATATTAGTAAATCTTTTTGTATCCAACAACAGTTACAACACAAAAAAAGTACTATCTTCTCTGGAAATACCAACTCTTATCATACATGGGAATAAAGACAAAATTATACCTATAGAACAAGGAATAGAGCTGTTTAGAAACGCTGCAGGTAAAACTAAAAAATTTGTTCAATTACCCTCGTACCACAACACAACATTAGGAGAGGAACAGCTCTGGAAAGAAATAAAAGAGTTTGTATTTTTAATAACAAACTCAAAATATAAATAGATAGACCGTTAAAACACTAGCTACAACAAGGCGGTAAACAAACATCCTAAAAAAACTACCTAAACTCTTTACTCAATATTAATTCTAACCCTAGCTAATTCAAACTTAACACACATCAAGAAAAATTTATCTACCTTGTAAGCTACATCACTCAAAGAAAGTCTTAGAAAACGCTTTTGGACTAAATGAATAAAACTTCTTATTCCGTGCAGTTTTTCACACAATCACACTTTCAAAAAGTCACGTTTTCTAGAAATTCTACAGATAACCCTAATCTACCAAATTTAACAATTAACAAGTCGATACTAAACCCTTCCACACCTTCACATTTAAGAAATCCCGTTGTTCCTTGTATAATTCTTTTTATTTTTCTACTGTTCATTCTCTCATAGAGATCTATTTTCGTAGTAGTTGTCTTAACTTCGATAAAATGTAAAGTACTGTCCTTTAGAGCTATGATATCTATTTCTCTACCGTAACTTATATAGTTTCTCTTTAATATTTTAAAGCCTTTTAGCCACAGATATGCTACTGCTATTTTTTCCCCAAATTTACCTACTCTATTCGACAAATTTCCAACGTGTCCCACTTGGAGTATCTTCGAGAATTACTCCCATCTCACGCAATCTGTTTCTTATAGTATCAGCTTTAGAATAATCTTTTTTAGCTCTAGCCAGATTACGTTCCTCTATTAACTTTTCCACCATTTCTCTGTCTATTGCAAGCTCTTTCTGCCATCTAAACCTATCGAGCACACCAAGAACTCTGTCAAAGTAGGAGATAGTTGAAAATATTTTCTCTTTATCATTCTTTCCCAATCCTTCTTTATCTATAATTGTGTTTACATCTTTTATAAACGTAAACAATGCAGCTAACGATCTTGCTATATTTAGATCGTCTGCCAAAGCTTTATCAAAATCTTCTTTTGTTTTATCCACGATATTATCCACTTTACTGATTGTATTTTTTTCTAGTGCATCCTGAACTCTTATTTGGAAATCGTCTATACGTTGTAAAGCTGCTTCTGCCGCGTTGTATGATTGTTCAGTATAGTTTAGTTTTTGCCTATAGTGACACGATAAAAGCAAATATCTAAGTACTCGTGGTTTTTTACCTCTTGCCAAAAGGTCTCGCAATGTGAAAAAATTTCCCAGAGATTTAGACATTTTCTGACCATCCACAATCAAATGCTCTGAGTGTAACCAGAATCTCACAAACTTTTTACCTGTATAAGCTTCACTTTGAGCTATCTCATTTTCATGATGAGGAAATATGTTATCCACACCGCCACAGTGAATATCGATAGTTTCTCCCAGGTACCTCATGCTCATAGCTGAGCATTCTATATGCCAACCTGGTCTACCGCTTCCCCACGGAGCGTCCCAAGATGGCTCACCAACTTTACTCTCTTTCCATAGGGCAAAATCTCTTACATCTTCCTTACCGTATTCATCGTGGTCAACCCTTTCACCTGCTTTAACAGAATCCAACTTTACGCCTGAGAGCTGTCCATACGATGGGAATTTAGCTATGCGGAAAAATACCCCTCCTTCACTTTTATACGCTATTCCTGTCTCAAGCAGTTTACCTATTATTCTTATCATATCTTCTACATGTTCAGTAGCTTTGGGATAATAATCGGCCTTTTCTATGCCCAGGGTCTCAATATCTTCAAAAAAGTAGCTAGTATACTTTTCCGTATAAGCTTTCAGCGAAACTCCCTCTTCTTTAGCCCTTTTTATAGTCTTATCGTCAATATCTGTTATATTCATAACATGTACAACATCAAACCCAAAATGTCTAAGAGTTCTTTTAAGTAGATCTTCAAAAATAAAAGTTCTAAAATTTCCTATATGAGCAAAATCGTAAACAGTTGGACCACACGTATAAAGTGTAACCTTCTCTCTAAGAGGTTTAAAAAGTTCCTTCTTTCTTCCCAATGTATTAAAAAGAAACAGTTTTCTTTCCATTTTTAAAATCTATTCTTGAAAAAATAAAAATCGCGTGTTGTTTTAGTCTCTTTACTTTGGGTATCAAGTTTAATCAAAAACTTTTTTGCTCTCTCTTTACGTAAACCTGTAA
>JALWYX010000024.1:5393-7558 GCA_027078415.1 Thermoanaerobaculia bacterium | reverse complement strand
CTATATATCTTATCTATTTTTCCTTTATAAAAACTACCTAATACATAAATGATTCGATTTTCAAAATCTGAAGAAAGAATAATAAAACTAGCTCTAATTACATTTTCTATTGCAGTAACAGCTACAATTATTTTTAAAATTATATCCCTGCTAATCTCCTTATTCCAAAGGTTCTCTTATCTGCTCCTACCATTAATAACATCCTTTATAATAGCACTTGTTATAAAACCCTACCACGAATGGCTCATAAGAAAACTAAAAGTATCTAGAATAACAGGAACCTTGCTGACTTTTATTTCTATACTCTTACCTATAGGAGTGCTATCCTGGATCTCGGTGGGAATAATCATAAAAGAGACTACTCAAGCTGTCTTATCGTTGACCAATTGGTGGCAACAACTAGATCAAGACAAATATACTTTATTCCCCAAAGTACATATTTTCTTCACAGAACACCCGTTAGGGCAGGAAATAGTAAAAATTGTTAAGGAAAATCAAGAAAAGGTGACACAAGCCATATCCAAATTAGGTGAATACACAGCTTCTACTTTGGTACATATATTCTCCTCCTTTAAACTACTTTTAGGGTGGGCTATAACTCCTCTCTATGTAGCTTACATATTAAACATCGAATTCAAGAAAAAACTCGAACCTAGAGATTTATTACCAATAATTCCAAAAGAAATAAACAGTTATATCACCTTTATGGCAACAGAACTGGTGAAATTAACAGTAGGATTTTTCAGAGGACAACTAATAATCGCTATTATACAAGCTCTACTTTACTCTTTAGCTTTCTATCTAGCTGGCATAAAGTATGGATTTCTCATCGGAGTTATAACAGGAATACTTAACATAGTACCTTTTCTAGGAAGTAGTATTGGGTTTGTATTAATGGTTTTAACTGGTTTTTTCCAAGACGGCGGAGGTATAGAGCGCGTAACATTGGGTGTTGTAGCGTTTGGAATAGTTCAGATAATAGAGAGCTACATAATAACCCCTAAAATAATGGGCAATAAAACTGGATTACACCCTCTTGCTATAATAATCGCTCTTCTGTTTTGGCCTAAAATAATACCCGGACTTACGGGAGTAATTTTAGCAATACCACTAACTGCTTTTCTGGTAAGCTTATGGGATTTTGTAAAAAGTAAAGATATGACAAAATCATCCCCTTAGATCCAAAAATCTCTACATTAGCAATTTGATACAAAAAACTCTTTAGGTAACTATACTTATACATTTTTTTATCTCTAAAGGTATATTTTTAGGCCCTGTTCAAGTTTAGCAATCGGAAGAGTGAAAATCAGTTATTATCCTCTCTCTTATGCCAATCAGGTAGCTCTATATTTTTAGAGTATTCCCAAGCGGAAATAAACAGAGAAGCTGTAAAATATACACTACGTTTAACTCTTTCTTCGACAAAGCTTTTAACTTCAGGTGCTATTTTTTTCTTCTCTTTCGTATCCCAAAACTTCGATTCATGATCATATATATACCTATACTTTTTATGAGACACAAAAAACTCTGTCTCGATAGCTTCCATAAGGAACCTAAAAAATTTAGGTTTAGGATCTGGGAAAAAGTTTTCTTGTTTAAGTTGTAAAGTAAGAGGTAACATATCTACCACCAAGTGGATACCACTACGTGGAGAAACACCTTTTTTAGCTATGCCATCAAAGTGCACAGTAGTATGCAGCGGTTGTACTAAATCGCCAGAGTAATGTGCAAGTATACCAGCATAAAAAAGAGCTTTTAATTGAATTATTCTATTGTTAGGCCATCTTCTTAACTCCGCAAATGAAACAGCTAATTTTTGAGTCCATTCAGCAATTGAATAAGGTAAAAAACCGACTTTTTCAGGATCTAACCCTCTTCTCAATACCATTTGTAAAAATTCAAAACGATCTATAGGAAAGTTCCTCTTTCCTATAAGTTCGAAATCTAGAAAATGTTCAGGATATTCTCTTGCTAACAATTGATCAACTGCACGATTTTTGAAAATATCGGGATCACGTGCAAGATGAGCTACTACTCTAGCTTCATACTTAAAAACTGGGGGAAAATAACGGGAAAACTCGACAGCTGCTTTACTAGCGGCAAAAGCGATCTTAGAGTGTGCCTCTGGAGCCCACGCCGATGCTTGGAAACCAAACACACAGCAA
>JALWYX010000024.1:0-5383 GCA_027078415.1 Thermoanaerobaculia bacterium | reverse complement strand
GCGTTAATGCTCTCATGATACTCTATACAACTTTTTCAACTTTTCTACCAAAAGGTGTAAGAGCCAAAGGTATAAGTTTTATATGTTTTATAGCAAAAGGTATCCCTACTATAGTCAACACCAAACCACCAGCAGCCGCCAGATGTCCAAGTACTAAACCCCATCCAACAAGTACTATCCACAAAACGTTAAATAAGATCATCAAACAACCACGTGCACTCTCTGTCTCGACAAATTCTTTTCCAAATGGAAAAAACACCGCAAAACCTATTTTCATTGCTTGTAAACCAAAAGGTATACCTATAAGAGTCAAGCATAATACTATACCTCCTATAATATACACGATTCCCGCAACAAATCCGCCTAGTATAAACCACAACACGTTAGCAAGAAAAATAATAAATTTATTCTTCATTACCTAGCCTCCTAATGTTGATGGTATACTACACTATATTCCTAACCAAGTATACAAGGAGAAGGTTATGAAGTACATCCCTTTAATAGTTATTTTGATATTCAAAGTAACGCTTCTAAACTGCAGCAAAAAGGAAGCTACTAACGTACAGGAGCAAGAAACAAAAAAAATAACAAGCAACAGTTACCAGTTGGTTGTAACGGCATTACCTGAGGATTGCGATGTTATATCAGCTGAAAATATGGAATTCGAATGCGCTTTTGCAAATGAAAGAGCAACTTTAAAGATTACCTTTCTACCTGAAGAAGAGGGGATGAACCTTGTGGAGATATCCAAAAAACAGAAAGAGTATTTTGAAAATCTGGGAGGTGAGTTTAAAGGAACGAGAGAACTATACGGACCATTTAAAACAGCGTTTACAGCAAGAGGTAGATATCAAAAAAACGGTAAAACTATAGAAAATTTGAAGATATTTACCATACATCCAACTTTAAAAAGAGTAATAAAGCTGGAAATGGAATACGTTTTAGATGCGGAAAACGAGACCAACGCACGCGTAACGCAGATAATAAATATGTTAGGAGAACTAGAGGTACTTCCCAAACAGATGTAACGTTCAAAGAACAAAGATTGCAAAGCATCTACAGAGGCAGTTAAGAAATCCCAAAAATTAAAACTTTGAAACAGTTTAAAAAGTTTCATTAAATCCACTTAAACTGTTGAGTTAGCTTTATAGAATGTAATAGAATTAGTTTAAAAGGGTAGGAGATAACTATGAAACCTCTGAGCCTTAACAAAATGTTAAAAGAGATGGTAGATATGAAAGCATCGGATCTGCACATTACCACTAAAGTGCCCCCCATGGTACGTTTGCATGGCAAGTTGCGGCCTTTGGAGGATTATCCTGCACTTACACCTACCCAAACCAAAAAGCTTATATACGCTATTTTGACTGACAATCAAAAACACAAGCTTGAAGAGAACTTGGAGTTAGACTTCTCGTTTGGTATAAAAGGTGTAGCTCGTTTCAGAGCCAACGTGTTTTTTCAAAAAGGTGCTATAGCAGGTGCTTTTAGGCTCATACCTTACGAAATAAAGTCTTTTAGGGAACTAGGCTTGCCTCCGATAGTAGAGACTCTATGTTCAAAACCTAGAGGGTTGGTTCTTGTTACTGGTCCTACTGGATCGGGTAAATCAACTACTTTGGCCGCCATGATAGATAAAATAAACCGAGAACGCCATGAGCATATAATAACCATCGAAGATCCTGTAGAATTTTTACACAACCATAAGAACTGCATAGTGAATCAGAGAGAGATTGGAGCTGATACTTTAAGTTTTGCTAATGCTCTCCGTTCAGTTTTGAGGGAGGATCCTGACATAGTACTGATAGGAGAGATGCGTGACCTTGAAACTGTGGAGTCTGCTTTAAGGATAGCAGAAACTGGTCACTTGACTTTTGCGACTTTGCATACCAACTCCGCTGTTCAAACGATAAACAGGATAATAGATATATTCCCCGCTCATCAACAGGCTCAAATAAGAACCCAGTTATCGTTTGTGTTGGAAGGTATCATATGTCAAGCACTTTTACCAAAAGCTAATGGAAGAGGGAGATGTTTAGCAACAGAAATTTTGATCCCCAATGCAGCTATACGAAATTTGATAAGAGAGGATAAAATACATCAGATTTACGGTATGATGCAAGCTGGGCAGCTAAAGCACGGTATGCAAACGTTTAATCAATCTTTAGCTGAGCTTTACTTTAAGAGAGTAATTACGATGGATACAGCTCTTTCGAGATCATCGAATCCGGACGAGTTGAGAGATATGATATCTAGGGGACCACAAGTATTAGGAAGCACACCACAAGGAATGCAGAGGACACAATCAACCCCCACTAGGGGAAGAATAAGATAAGGGGAGGTTTAAAATGGCAACATATGGAGGACCGGGAAGAGGAAGAGGAGGCGCAGCTGTAGCAGCAACAAGAGCTCCTACAGCACAAAAAACGGAATATAAGATTCTTCCAAGAATAGGAGGAAAAGTTCACTCTAAGCGGTTAGCTATCTTCACGAGACAATTCTCAGTAATGTTAGACGCCGGTCTACCGTTAGTTCAATGTTTGGACATCTTGGCTTCACAAGAGGAACAGAAAGTATTCCAGCAAATTCTCTTTCAAGTCAAACAAGACGTAGAGGGAGGTCTATCCCTAGCGGATGCGATGGCAAAACACCCGAAAGCCTTTGACAAATTGTACGTAAGCATGATAGCCGCAGGCGAATCTGGCGGTATACTAGATGTAATTCTCCAAAGGCTCTCTACTTACCTTGAAAAAAGTGTAAAGCTCAAAAGTCAAGTAAAATCGGCCCTTATATACCCAGTGGCAGTGATAGCAATAGCTGTAATTGTTGTTTGGATCATACTTTGGAAAGTAGTACCGGTATTCGCTCAACTGTTTGCAGGTGTTGGAGCAGAACTACCGTTACCTACAAGAATCGTAATAGCTGCATCCAACATAATAGGAAACTACAGCACTATTATTATCCCGCTTATCATAGTATTTATGATTGGCTATAAATGGGCTTACGATAATACTGAAGGTGTTAGATACTTCACCGACAAAATGCTATTAAAAATACCTGTAATCGGAGATCTGTTACGTAAAATTGCTATAGCACGTTTCTGCCGTACTTTGTCAACTCTTACTTCATCAGGTGTACCTCTTTTAGAAGGACTCGAGATAACAGCTAAAACTGCTGGCAACGCAGTTATAGAAGAAGCGATATTTAAAGTGAGAAAAGCTGTAGAAGAAGGAAGAACTGTATCAGAACCGTTAGGAGAAACAGGTGTATTCCCAGCTATGGTTGTTCATATGATAGCTGTTGGTGAACAAACAGGTGCCCTCGACGCTATGCTTTCGAAAATAGCAGATTTCTATGAAGATGAAGTAGATACCGCAGTAGCAGGACTTATGAAACTAATAGAACCTTTGCTTATAGCATTTCTAGGTGTAGTAATAGGATTCATAGTAGCAGCCATGTATATGCCTATGTACTCTCTACTCAAACATATTGGATAAAAAACAACTTTTCACAAGAAAGGGGGGAAAGAAAGAAAACTCTTCCCCCCTTAATCTTTCAAGTTTCCTATTAAAGTCACCAGAATTAATCAAAAGAAGATTACTATGGTACATAATATTCAAACTGACAGCAATAACAAGCTCCTTTATAGTTATACTTTTGCTAACCTTACTGCCAACAAAAGAAAAAACATTTCTACCATTTGGAGAAATAACCAGTTTTCCGTTTCATCTACTTGCAACTTTCTACGTAGTGCAAATACTAAACCTTATAATTTACAAACTGCTGCCTTACCAGTTAGGCTTACAATCGGTTTTTCAACTTGTAACAGATTTAGCTTTTATTTCGGGACTGGTATACTACTTCGGCGGTATAACGAGCCCTTTTTCAATTCTCTACATAATTATAATTTCTGTTTCGTTAGTACTTTTTCATAAAAGAGGTGTGATAACGCTTTCCATCGTTGCCTTCCTTTTCTATTTAGCTGTTGTACTAGGTATACAATTAAACATTTTCCCTAAAACGCCTTTCCATTCAGAAGTATCAACCCCTAGATTAGCTTACAACTTGATTACACACTTTATCGCTTTTCTCGCCACCGCCTACCTAGGATTGATAATACTACACACAGAAGAGGAAATAGAAGAAGCTCTAGAACAAAGCGCTCTTTATATAGCAGACCTACAAGTAGCTTATCAAGATATATTACAATCGATCCCCAGTGGAATAATAATAACAGATATGGCAGGTACAATTACCTCTATGAACTCCAGTGCTAAACAGATACTCAAGATGTCAGATACAACCTTTATAGGTTCAAAAATTACAGAACTAGGTTTTTTAGATTCCCAAGAATGGGATAAAATAACTCAACTTCAGCAGAAATCGAAAACTAAAGAGCTTGCTAGAGGAGAATCTAGAATTCTCATAGAAGATAAATGGCGATGGATAGGGTATGTAGTTTCCACTTTAAGGACTGCCAAAGAAATTCCTAGAGGATTTGTAATAGTTTTTCAAGATCTCACTAGATGGAAAGAGATGCAGGAAGAGTTGAAGATAAAAGACAGGTTAGCAACGGCAGGCGAATTAGCAGCACGTTTAGCGCATGAGATAGGTAACCCTTTAACTGCCATAAGTGGAGCCAGCCAACTGCTACAAGAAAGTAGTCTTCAAGAAGAAGCGAGTAAAAAACTACTAACTATAATTACAAGAGAAACAAAACGACTGGAAAGAATAATCAAAGATTTTCTAAAATTATCGAAAACCAAAACTTTTACTCCTAGTTTAATAGATATACCCCAACTGTTGCGAGATCAAATATATTTACTTAGAAAAAGCGAGGATATTAAAGAACACCACATAGTAATAGGAGAAATCTCACCGGAACATTTGACTATATCTGCAGATGGTGACAAAATTTCTCAGCTTTTTTGGAATTTAGCGAAAAACGCTCTGCGCGCTATGAAAGATGGGGGAACGCTCTCTATAACATCTTACGTAGAAGGCAATCGATACGTAATTCAGTTCGCCGATACCGGGAAAGGAATGACCGAGGAAGAAAAACAAAACATATTCCGACCGTTCAAAACTTTTTTTGATGAAGGTACAGGCATAGGAATGGCAATTGTATACAATATTGTTAAAGATCATCAAGGAGAGATAGAAATAGAGAGCGAAGAGGGTAAAGGAACAAAAATTACTGTATATCTACCTATTAACAACGATGAACACTATACTTCTAGTTGATGACGAACCAAGTATATTGGAATTTCTAGAAGTATTTCTAGGACAACAAGAACTACAGATCCTCACTGCGACTAGCATAAAATCAGCGTTAGATATTATAAAAAATAAAAAGATAGATCTAATAATTACAGATATCTAT
>JALWYX010000023.1 GCA_027078415.1 Thermoanaerobaculia bacterium | reverse complement strand
TTTTTTTTTTTAATTTTATTGTGTAATTTGTGTAGAAGGTAGTACTTATCTTATATTGTTGCAGAAGTAGACTTTTGAAGAGCTATTTCTATTATTTCCTCCGCTTCCTGTTCAGATATTCCCTTAACGTGTGAAATTTCGCTAACTATTAACATTTTAGCTTTTTCATACATCTTTTTTTCTCGAAAAGATAGGCTTTTTGTACCGCTTATATAGTGTAAATTTTTAAGAACCTCTGCTACTTCACGTAATCCGCCTGTTTTCATCTTATCTTGATTGTGTTTATATCTACCTTTCCAATCCTTGTAGATTTTTATGTTAGGTTCCTCTAAAAACTGTACAACAGAATTGATTTCATTTTCGTTGCATAGAGGACGCATACCTACTACTTCACAATTATCTATAGGAACCATTATAGTGAAACTGTTGGCCGATACGACCTTTAAAAGGTAAATCTCTCTTTCTTCCCCTTCCCAGAATTTCCTCTCTATCTTTTCTACTATCGCAACTCCGTGATAAGGATAAAATACCTTTTCTCCTATTTCAAACCTATAGCCCACGCTTTACCTCCGCGTATCTGACTTTTTGAGATGTTCATCAGAGTTGCTACTGTAATGTAAACCACTTTTAATTATACCACTTTCTGCAACTTTTTAGTAGGATTTGGAACTGTTTATTTGTAGTTATTTTGATGTTAACATTGCCGTTGATGGAAGATAAGGAAGGAGTTCTAGTAGAGGGTATTGTCGGAGATTTTAGGTTTGTAGCATGCGATATAACCTCTATGATAGACAGGGTTTCCGTAGAAAGAGGACTTTCTCCTTTAGCAGGATGCGCATTAGGGAGGGTAATATCAGGTGCTGTCATGTTACTTAGATTGTTAACTAAGGGATACGCTAGATTGCTTTTGGAAGTATACGGTGGTGGTCCTTTAGGTAAAGTTGTAGCTGAGGCTTTTCCTGATGGTTCAGTTAGAGGAATGGTTGCTAATAGATCTCTTGAGTTGCCACTTAACGTTCTAGGAAAATTTGCTGTTGGTGAAGCTGTTGGAAATGAAGGATTTATAAGGGTCAGAAGGGAATTTTTAAGAGGAGGAGTTTACGAGAGCAAAGTGGCTTTGGTATCTGGAGAGATCGGAGATGATATAGCACATTACCTCTTTGCTAGCGAACAGCGTAAAACAGGTGTTCTGGTAGGCGTTCTAGCTAAACCATCTGGAATAGTTGGTGCTGGCGGCGTTATTGTTGAGCCTTTACCAGGAGTAAAAGATGATAGTTTGAAGTTGCTGGAAACAAATCTCTCAGGTATCTCGGTTAGTAGAATAATAAGCGAAAAAGGTTTGGAAAAATTGCTGCAACGGGTATTCAGTAATGTAGGAGATATTGAAGTTACACACGAGACAACTTTGTTTTTTAAGTGTCGCTGTTCGAGAGAACGATTAAAAAAACATTTGGTTCTGCTTAGTACTGAACAACTTGATTACGTAACTACTGAAAAAGGTGAAATAGAAGCTGTTTGCTATTTTTGTGGAAAGAACTATAGATTTAAACGGGAGGAATTGAGAAAAAATGGGTAGTTTCTACGTTACAACTCCTATTTACTACGTAAATGATATTCCTCATATAGGACATATATATACAACGTTGGTAGCAGATACAGTGGCGCGTTTCAAACGCATGTTGGGTCTTGATGTTTTTTTCTTGACTGGAACAGATGAACACGGCCAGAAGATCGAAAAAGCTGCTAAGTCCAAAGGTTTGTCTCCTCAAGAACTGGCTGATAAGGTGGTACAAGAATATGTTAATTTGTGGAAGGAATTAGAGATCACTTATGATGATTTTATAAGAACCACTGAAGAGAGACATATAAGAGCAGTTAAAAAACTTATAAAAGAGATAGATAAAAATGGTGATCTTTATATAAGTAAGTACGGTGGTTGGTATTGTGTGGACTGTGAATATTTTTATTCCGATAAAGAATTAAAAGATAGATTATGCCCTGTTCATGGCAAACCTACAGAATGGGTAGAAGAGGAAAATGTATTTTTTAGGTTGTCTCGCTACGAGCGTAAGTTGCTTGACCTTTATTACACAAAAAAATTTGTCTACCCAGAAGCTCATCTTAATAAAGTGCGTAGCTTTGTCAAAGCTGGCCTTATAGATCTGTCCGTTAGTAGAAGCAGAATAAGTTGGGGTATCCCTTTTCCAGCACACTCTGGTCAGGTTGTGTATGTGTGGCTAGACGCATTGACAAATTATATAAGTGCCCTGGGATACGCTTCTGATGATGATACTTTGTTTAAAAAATTCTGGCAGGACGACGAAGCGGAGAAAGTTCATATAATAGGTAAGGATATATTGATATTTCATGCCGTTTATTGGCCTGCATTTTTACTATCTGCGGGCATAAACCTACCTTCTACCGTTCTTACCCATGGGTGGTGGCTTAAAGATCAAAAAAAGATGTCTAAATCGGAAGGTAATGTAGTAAGGCCTACATACCTAGTGAAGCAATTTGGACATGATCCGTTAAGGTATTACCTCCTTAGAGAAATGGTTTTTGGCAGAGACGCTTCTTTTTCAGATGAAAGCTTTATAGATAGGTATAACGCTGAGTTGGCAGACGGCTTGGGAAATACTTTTATGCGTGTTGTTACTCTTACAAGAAAAATATTTTCTTCACTTCCTCCTTCAAGATTGTTGAATCAGAATTTTGTTTCTTCGGTGAACAATAAAATAAATAAATATTTAGAATATATGAATAAATATTTGTTTCACCTAGCTTTAGATGAAATATGGAAGATAATAGGAGAGATAAACTCTTTTCTTATGGAAAAACAACCTTGGAAAATTAAAAATGACCCTTCTAAAAAAGAAGAACTTACTGAAGTACTTTATTCTTCTTTAGAAGCATTGCGAGTGGTAGCTGCTGCTCTATCTCCCATTATGCCTAACGTTTCTAAATCTATTCTGGATACTATAGGGTATGATTCTAAGGTAAAGATGGATGCTTTTGAATGGGGAATGTTACCTCTCTCTAAAGATGTTTCTAAACCTAAGCCTCTGTTTCCTAAGGTTGATAAGGGAATGTTTTTTTCTGAAGATAGGAAAATAGAGAAGGTTGAAAAAAAGGAGAGAGAATCGGTGGAAATTATAACTTTCGATCAGTTTATGAAAACAGACCTTAGAGTAGGTAAAATTGTAGATGCAGAAAATATTCCTAAATCTCGTAAACTTATAAAGTTGATTGTGGATTTGGGAGATTTGGGGAAAAGACAGATTGTAGCTGGAATAGCTGATAGTTATAATGCTGAGGATTTGGTTGGGAAAAAAGTTATAATAGTTGCAAATTTAAAACCTGCCAAACTTATGGGAGTAGTTTCCGAAGGTATGTTACTTGCCGCCGATATAGATGGAAAAGCTAAAATTATAAGTTGTCCTGAAGATATCCCTGAGGGAACTAAAGTCAGATGATAAAAACTGCTTTTGTAGCGGTAGGAGATGAGTTGCTTAAAGGAAAAATGGATACTAACTCTACCTATCTGTACGCTAAGCTTAAAAACTACGGTATACCCATTTCTTTAAAAATTATAGTAGGGGATAACAAGAAGAATTTGGTAGATGTTATAAGGTATTTGGAGGGAAGAGTTGGCTTAGTAGTAGTCTCTGGCGGTTTAGGACCTACTTTGGATGATATAACTAGGTTTGCCGCTGCTGAGGCTGTGGGGGTAAAACTTTGTGAAAATAAGGAGGTGTTAGCTAACTTAGAGAGAAGGTTTGCCGAGTATGGTAAAATTATGCCTGACTCGAACAAAGTCCAAGCACTTATACCAGAAACGGCTACTCTATTTGATAATCCTATAGGAACAGCGCCAGGTTTTCTGCTAACCTTTAAAGAGACTAAGTTTTTCTTTTTTCCAGGTGTTCCTTCCGAATTTAAAATTATGGTGGATAGGTATTTTTTACCTATTATAGCTGATTATTCCCAGGAACGTGTGCACGAGTTGCAGGTTGTTTTTGCAGCAGTAGCTGAATCTTTTTTAGCCGATAAACTAGCTGATTTTGCAAATCACCTTGAAGAAAATGAAAAGATAGGAATATACCCTTCACCCGGAATTGTAAAGGTTATTTTGGAAGCTCGTAGTCAAAAAAGGTTAGCTAAACTTAAAGAAACTCTTGAGAAAGTTTTTGAGAATCTTCCTGTTTCGTATAATGGAGCATCTTTAGAAGAGGTTATAGGTGATTTGTTGCGAAATAGAAGTGAGACTTTAGCCGGTGCTGAGTCGTGTACAGGAGGTATGGTTGGTGAGATGATAACGTCTGTACCTGGAAGCAGCGATTATTTTCTAGGAAGTGCTGTTACTTATTCAAATGAGGCTAAAGTTAGATTGCTCGGGGTAACACGAGATGCGTTAACTAAGTTTGGCGCTGTGAGCAAAGAAGTTGTTGTAGAGATGGCTATAGGAGCAAAGAAAATCTACGCAAGCGACCATGCTTTTGCTATAAGTGGGATAGCAGGACCTGGCGGAAGTACTCCTGAAAAACCTGTTGGACTTGTACATTTTGCACTTGCAACCGATAGTCAAGTTATTCACAAAAGTGCTAGGTTTCCTGGAGAGAGAGACAGTGTGAGAAAACAAGCAGCTATTTTTGCAATGGAGCTGTTACGTAGATATCTTCTTCGCGTTGATTATCCTCTTATAGTAAGCGATGGGGGATAAAAAAAGAATTTTTATCGCTTTTGGGTTGACCGATTCGCAGAAGAGTCAGATAATTGATAGACTAAAAGTAGTAAAAAGAAGCTTTACAGGTGTTAAATGGGTAAGAGACGATCAGCTCCATGTAACTATACTTTTTATAGGAGAAGTAAGTAGCTCCATTTTTAATGAATGTAGAGAGAGATTTCGTAAAGCCCTTAGCAACGCAAGTAGGTTTAATGTGTTTTATAGTGGGGTAGGAGTGTTTCCGCCGATAGGAAAAGCGAAAGTACTGTGGGTGAAAGTGGAGGCATCCAGAGAGCTCTATTCTATACATTCATCATTAGCCACTGTTTTTGCAGACATTGTGGAAAAAGATAAAAGGCCTTATATACCTCATCTAACTTTAGGAAGAGTAAAGAAAGGTTTGAGAAGGGTAGATGTAGAACGGTTTATAAATAAAGGAAAGGGCCTGTGGGCAGAAAGAGCCGTTGTAGAGAGTGTTGAGTTGTATTCCAGTTTACTAACCCCTTCGGGAGCTCGTTATAAGGTTGAAGAGTCTGTTGGGTTAGGTGAGTAGGGTGTGGAGTATCTTGTAGTACTTCTAGGATACATTTTAGGTGCTATTCCTTTTGCTCATTTATTGGTGACATTAACCAGAGGTGTGGATGTTCGTGAAATAGGTAGCGGTAACGTCGGTGCAACCAACGCTATGAGGGCTGCGGGAAAAGGTGTGGGGATAGCTGTTTTGTTTTTAGACGCTCTAAAAGGTGCTATACCCACAGCACTTGGTTTTTATTTTTCACCTAAAATAGCTTATCTAGCTGGATTTATGGCGATATTAGGACATACTTTTCCTATATTTCTAAAATTTAAAGGAGGCAAAGGAGTAGCTACCTCTTTTGGAGTAATGCTTGTAATATCTCCTGTAGCTATTTTGGGGTCTCTATTAGTTTTTATTTTAGTAGTTGCTCTTACAAGATACGTTTCTTTGGGATCTGTAGTTGCTACGCTATCTTTTCCTTTGTGGTTCTATTTATATTCTGCTTATAGAGGGATTTACAGTTTGCAAACTATGGAGTGGCTTTTTATATTTCTTATTGTTTGTTTGATTATTTTCAATCATAGAAGTAATATAAAAAGACTTATAGATGGGAAGGAGAGGCGTTTGGGAGAATGATAGGTGTAATAGGAGCTGGATCTTTTGGTACAGCACTTGCTATATATTTGGGTGAACTGGGACATCAGGTTGTTCTTTGGGCACGTAGAAAGGAGTTTGCTCAGGAACTTTCACGGGTTAGAGAAAATTTAAAGTATCTTCCCGGAGTTAAGTTGCCAGATTCTGTGAAGGTTACAAATAGTATGGAAGAGCTGCAAGATGCTGAATTTTCGATAGTAGCTATTCCGTCTCACTGTTTTCGTGAAGTTATAAGGAAGTTTTTAAGCACTGTTCGATCGAGTAAAATCAGATTGGTATCTGCTACCAAGGGTATAGAAGTTGATAGTTTAGCTTGTATGAGTCAGGTTACTTTTGAGGAAGGGGTTGCTGCTGGAGTAGATGTAGAGTTCGCTGTACTATCTGGACCTTCTTTTGCGTATGAGTTAGCTAGAAAAATGCCTACAGCTGTTGTGGTAGCGTCTGAAAATGAAAAGTTTGCTTTGGAAGTTCAACACGAGCTTTCTTCACAAATTTTGAGAATCTATAGTTCTCCTGATGTTGTGGGTGTAGAAGTAGGGGGAGCTTCTAAAAATGTTATAGCGGTTGCTGCAGGTATAATTAGCGGTTTGGGATATGGATACAATACTTTGGTAGCTCTAATAACGCGAGGTTTACACGAGATAGCACGGCTCGCTATATGTTGTGGAGGAAAATTTAGAACAATAGCAGGTTTGGCAGGTCTAGGTGATCTAGTTCTTACTTGTATGGGAAAGTATTCCCGGAATCGTAGAGTTGGCCAGATGATAGCAGAAGGTAAATCTTTAGATGAACTACATAAGACAGGTATGGTAGCAGAGGGGATTAAAAATTCTTTTGCTATCTTCAAACTTGCTTGTTTAAAGAACGTAGAGATGCCTATAACAACAGAGGTTAAAAAAGTTATTTACGATAAAAAAGACCCGAGAAAAGCTATAACGGAACTTATGACGCGAGAACTTAAGTCTGAGTTAGAGATATAGTATGCATCAGAAAGCGATAATTTTGGATTTCGGTGGCCAATATACCCAACTTATAGCTAGAAAAATAAGAGAGGTAGGAGTTTTTAGCGAAATTTTACCTTACAACGTTCCTATAGATAAAATCGTTTCTTTAGATCCTATAGCACTAGTTCTATCTGGAGGAGCGCGAAGCGTATACGACAAAGATGCTCCTACTGTATCGCAGGAGATCTTTAAACTTAATATTCCTATATTGGGCATATGTTACGGAATGCAGCTTATAGTTCATCTATTGGGAGGTGAGGTCAAAGAAGGTAGAAGGGAATATGGGCGCTCTTTTGTTAATTTTGTTTCCCGATCGCCTCTTTTTGAAAATCTGCGTTCAAGAGAACAAGTATGGATGAGTCACGGTGACGAAGTTATAAGATTGCCAAAAGGATTCCGAGTCACAGCAGTTACGGAGGAGAGGAACGTTATAGCTGCCATAGAAAACGGTAATATATTTGGAGTACAATTCCATCCAGAAGTTACTCATACTCCTTCGGGAGTAGATATTCTGCGTAACTTTCTGTATAAAGTGGCAAAAGCTAGAGGAGATTGGTCTATAGGGCAAATTATAGAAGATATATCAACCGGAATCAAAAGGAAAGTGACTCAAGGGAAAGTTATTTGCGCTTTGTCAGGTGGAGTTGACTCAACAGTTACCGCTGTTTTACTAAATAAAGTTTTAGGTAAAGATAGTTTTATTGGGCTGTTGGTTGATACAGGTTTTATGAGAAAGGGAGAAGTGAAGGAAGTTGCAAAAAATTTAACTTCGTTAGGGGTTCCTTTGAAAATTATTGACGCTAAAGATAGATTTCTGAAAGCTTTAAAGGGAGTAATTGATCCTGAAAAAAAGAGGAAAATAATAGGTAAAACTTTTATATCCGTTTTTAAAGAAGCTGCTGAAAAAATAACTGATGTCCGTTATTTAGCCCAAGGTACTTTGTATCCAGATGTGATAGAGTCTACTTCTGTTAAAGGGCCATCCGCAGTTATTAAAACTCATCACAACGTAGGTGGGTTGCCAGAGAAACTAGATTTTGAATTGGTTGAACCTTTTAGAATGTTATTCAAAGATGAAGTTAGAAAGATAGGTAAAGAGTTAAAAATACCAAACGAACTTCTCTACAGACATCCATTTCCAGGGCCCGGATTGGCAGTTAGGATTCTTGGAGAAGTGACTTATGAACGTCTTAGAAAAGTTAGAGAGGCTGACTTTATATTTGTAAAAGAGCTTAAAAAAACTAATCTTTATGATAAGATAAGTCAGGCTCTGTGTGTACTTATTCCTGTAAAATCTGTAGGTGTTGTAGGGGATAAAAGAATTTACGATGAAGTGATAGCTTTGAGAGCTGTTTCCACATTAGATTTTATGACTGCTGATTGGTGTGATTTGCCGAAAGAGCTGCTTGACAAGGTAGCGAGAAGGATAGTAAACGAGGTAAAAGGTGTAAGTAGAGTGGTGTATGATATAACTAGTAAACCCCCAGCTACCATAGAGTGGGAGTAGATGGTAGGAGGGGGAGAACGTAATTTATAATTTAGAACTAATGCAAAAAGTTGGAGGGTCAAAAGTTGAGAGAAAAAGTTGTTAATTTTATTACAGGAACGGTTGTTGGCGGCAGTTTTATAGTATTTGGAATGGTTTTAGCTGGGTCTTTTAATTTGATTCCCGAGGCGTATACAGCTGCGGAGAAAACTACCAAAGTAGCCTCAGTATCCTCTCCTTCCCCTGTAATAGGTCTTCCTTCATTTGCACCTTTGGTAGAGAGAGTAACACCTGCTGTGGTTACTTTAGAAGTGGTTTACTTTCAAAAAGAGCATCCGAGCTCTGAACTTTTACCTCCTGGTTTTGAGAAGTTTTTCGATCCTAGATTGTTTCCATTTTTCCAGCGTCCACCTGGAGGTGAATATAGAAGAATGAAAGGTGGAAGCGGTTTCATAATTAGTCCTGATGGCTATATAGTTACAAACAATCATGTTATAGAAGGGGCGGAAAAGATTGGTGTAAAGGTAGATGATAGAGAAGTAGAGGCAACCGTGGTAGGTGTTGATCCTGCTACGGATCTTGCTTTGTTAAAGATAGAAGTAGAAAAAGAGCTTCCTTATCTAAAGCTTGGGGATAGCTCTGAATTGAGAGTTGGAGATTGGGTTATGGTTATAGGTAGTCCGTCTTTCTTGGAACATACAGTTACTGTAGGTATAGTTAGTGCTAAGGGTAGACAATTGGGAATAGTGGATTTTTCTCTTGAGAACTTTATTCAAACAGATGCTGCTATCAATTTTGGTAATTCTGGAGGGCCAATGATAAATCTAAAAGGAGAAGTTGTTGGAATAGCTGTAGCCAAAAATTTTGGACAGGACAATATAGGGTTTGCTATTCCTGTTAATACGCTTAAGACTATTTTAGATGACCTAAAAACTGAGGGTAAGGTCAGAAGAGGATACCTAGGAATATATCTCAAAGATCTTGATTATGAAACGAAAAAGGCTTTCGGAGTGGAAAATATCGATGGGGTACTTGTGGAAAACGTTGTTCAAGGATCACCCGCAGATAAAGCTGGTATCAAACACGGGGATATAGTTATAGCGGTAGATAAGATCAAGGTTAAAAACAGTAGGGTTCTTATAGATTACATAGCTTCTCGTAAACCTGGAGAAAAGGTCAAAGTCACTTTTCTACGGAACGGAGAAAAGAGAACTGTGGAAGTAAAGTTAGGGGAGAGGAATGGATCTAGAAGCGTATCTGATCAAGGTTTGGGCAAAGAGGGAGAAATAGGGTGGTTAGGAATAGAGTACGATGATGTTAATTCAGATTTGTTGGCCAGGTGTGGTTTGCCCTCAGATGTGGAGAACGGCGTAATTGTTACTGGTATAAGTACACGTAGTCCTTTATACGATAAGAATGTAAGGAAATGTTCTCTGATTTTGGAGGTAAATGGAAAAGAGATAAGAAATGCTGAAGAGTTCGAAACTATAATTTCCAAGGTAAAGAAGGGAGACTACGTAAGATTCTACGTTATGAACGTGTTATCTAAAGATAATTATCAGAAATTCTTTGTTATAGTGAAGAAGCCTTCAACTGATAATGGAAAGTAGATTTTTCGGCGATGAAAAACTCAAAATATTGGTTGTAGATGATGAATCTGCAATTAGAGACACTCTGCGGATGATTTTAGAGTTTGAAGGCGTAGAGGTTTTGGAAGCAGAGGATGGGTATAAGGCACTTGAGATAGTGAAAAGAAAAGATGTTGACGTGATAATACTAGACATCAAGATGCCAGGTATGGATGGTATCGAATGTTTGTCAAAGCTCCGGGAGATAGGTAATGATGCTCCTGTGGTTATGATAAGTGGTCATGCAACTGTAAACAGTGCTATAGAAAGTATAAAATTGGGAGCGTTTGATTTTATAGAAAAACCTCTTCAAAAAGAAAGAATCTTGGTATCTATAAAAAACGCCTATGAAAAGTTAACACTTCAACGTAAAAGTCTCTATTCGTCGTTTGATAAAGATATTTTGGTAGGAAAATCTAAGCAGATTTGCAATCTACGTAAAATTATAGAACAAGTATCGCCTACACCTGTTACGGTTCTTATTTTGGGTGAAAGTGGAACGGGTAAAGAACTGGTGGCTCGCGAGATACATAGAGGGAGTAAAAGGGCAAACGCTCCTTTTATCCATGTTAATTGTGCGGCTATACCCGATGAACTTATCGAAGCCGAACTTTTTGGTTTTGAGCGAGGTAGTTTTACAGGAGCAATAAAATCTCATAGAGGTAAGTTTGCTCAAGCGAATAAAGGTACTATATTCCTGGATGAAGTAGGTGATATGTCACCTAAAACCCAAGCAAAAGTACTTAGGGTACTTCAGGAAGGTGAAATAGAACCTGTAGGAGGAAGTAAAACTTTAAAGGTTGATGTAAGAGTTGTAGCTGCTACAAACAAAGACTTAGAAGAAGAGATAGCTAAAGGCAATTTTAGGGAAGATCTATATTATCGTCTAAATGTGTTTCCTATAGTAACACCACCTCTTCGAGAACATAAAGAAGATATACCTCTGTTGGTAGATTACTTTGTAAAAAAGTTTGTTTATAGAGGATACAGGTATAAAGAGTTTACCACTGGTGCTTTAGAGGCTTTGGCTGAATATAACTGGCCGGGTAACGTAAGAGAATTGAAAAATTTCGTTGAGAGGTTACTTATATTGGTATCTAAACCAAAGGTGGAAGCTGATGACGTTAGAAAGTTTTTAGTTGGAGGTTCTAAGGGTTTCCTCGAAAAATCTATCTTGGAAGTAAAAACTTTGCGTGAATTCAAAGAGGTTACAGAGAAGATGTTCATACTATATAAGCTGGAGAGAAATAATTGGAATATTACAAAAACTGCTCGAGAAATAGATACGCCTCGTAGCAACCTCTATAAAAAAATAGAACAATACAATTTGAAAAGAGGTCTCAGTTAGTGAAATTAACAGTCGAGTTATTGAAGGAAAAGGGAGCTCTTCTAGAAGGGCATTTTCTATTGTCATCGGGATTGCACAGCGATAAGTATGTACAGTGCGCTAAGTTGTTTACAGATACAGCATTAACACTAGAACTAGGAAAGAGTTTGGCTCAGAAAATACTCTCTAAGTACAAAGAGTTGGATTTGATCGTATCTCCCGCTTTGGGAGGATTGTTAATAGGCTTTTCCACAGCATTAGCGTTAAATGTTCCTTTTATCTTTACCGAAAGAGTAAACGGTACAATGACTCTGCGAAGAGGGTTTGAAGTAAAAAAACATTCGAGAGTAGTTATAGTGGAAGATGTTATTACAACAGCGAAATCTGCCTCTGAAGTTGCTCGAATAGTAGAGAAGAGGGGAGGAGAGGTAAAAGGTATCGCATCCGTTATAAAAAGAGGTGAAAATGGACTTTTTCCTACTTTTCCGTTCCTTTTAGATATAACAATTGCTAACTGGAGGCCGCAGCAATGCCCGCTTTGTAAAAAGGGTATCCCTATTGTCTACCACGGTAGCAAAAAATTACCCTAGTATAGACCTAAACCTATTGTGTAGTAGGTCTAGGACAGCTTCACGTAAAGCTTCTATCCTACCTAACTTTTCTGCTTTTTCTAATTTTATCTCTAGTACCCAATCCAGCCTGGAAGGGTCAGAAACTTTAACTGTAAATACCTTTTTTTCTGCTATATATCTACCATTTTCCAATGGTTTCCATCCTCCAGGTAGCAAACTTCTTATTTCACTATCTGTATAATATAAGTAGTTTCTCATAACGATTCTTATTTTAATAAAGAGGTTGAAAAAGTGAAAGCGGATGAGGTCTTAAAGTTGGCGTACGAGAGGAAACTGCATCCGGTGTTGATCGTAGAAGGTGGTAACAGTGAAAAAAGGTTTTTATTAGCAGTTGAAATAGCAAAACTTTTGTTGTGTGGATGTAATAGTTGTAGTGTATGCAATAGAGCTTCTAAAATCAAATATGGAGAAGATTCGCTATTGCCAGATTTGCGATTGCTTTATAAGGAGGGAGTGAGAGATACAACTGTTGATTCTGTTAGAGAGTTCCTTTCTACCGTGGAACTAGCTCCTTACGAAGCCCGTTCTAAAGTATATATTTTTGTAGACGGTGATACTTTGAACTATTCTTCACAAAATTCTATGCTTAAGGTTTTGGAAGAAAATTTTGAATCTCCTAGATATTTTATTATACTGGCAAGCAATAAAAGATTTTTGCTTCCTACAGTTTTAAGTAGATCTTTAAAAGTTTCTCTCGGTGAAAAAGAGAGAGATGAAAACTTTATAACGATCCTTGAAGAGAAAATATATTCTTTGTTTAGGGAATTTTACAAGAAAGGTGATCTGTATTACCTTTTAGCTATGGGGGAAACGATTTCTTCCGCTCTGGAAGAAAAGGAAAGAATAGACGATGTTTTGATTATTCTGAACTCGCTAGTCAGCAAAAGCGATATAAAAGGGGTTGAATGCGAATTTATATCGGATTTTGCTTTCCTATTACTAGAGTTTTGGGGTTTGAGAAAGATGGGAATTCGCCCGAAGAAAATAGTAAACTATTCCCTTTTGAGAGCGTATAAGAGATACCTACTGCTTAAATAAATTCTCTGGTTGGAGATAACCGTGTTTGCTAACTCCTAACCATCCCAGAAGAGTTAGAGAAATTCCAAGAGGCAGGAGAGGCAGTAACTCTGGGAAAAAAGGCCACAGTATTGTTATCATGCTACCTTTTAATCCTAAAAATAGAGTAAAAATTTTGTAATAGTTGTAACCTATCTTTTCTTCTTTACTAACTATGCCTACTACAGTATAACCTGAAGTGGGTTGCAAAGTTATCTCCGCTTCTATTAAGTAGTAGGTAATACCGCTTGAGGTTATGTAATGTACCCTACAACCGTTTTGTAACAAGTAAATTTCTCCTCCTATCTTTCTAATATTTTCTTCTATCCTTTCTACAATTTCTCTCTCTGTCAATTCTACCTCTAGAGATCTGCACTTCTGCTCCATTTCGTCTTTACACCTTTTTAATTATAGAATATGATGATGCAAAAATTTCTTTTGCCGCGCAAGGTAAGCAATCTAGTAAACAATTTTTTGCATAGAGAGCTTGAATTAGGTATTCTACCTAAAGTTTCTTCTGATAGGGTAACCAAAAGCAGTAATCCCAAAAGTTACGATCTAATAAAATGGTTTTCTATAAAAAATATCTCTTACGGTAACCCTAATGCGGAACGCTACGGAGATTGTTTGCTTTCAGATAACAATTTGGTTGTAGTAGCAGGACATCAACCTGCTGCATTTGGTGGACCTCTTATGATACTTATTAAAGCTATTGGAGTAGTTAAATATGCAGAGTTTATATCTAAAAAGTATGGTGTAAAGGCTGTTCCAGTTTTTTGGGTAGCTGCAGAGGACCATGATCTCAAAGAAGCCTTCAATTACTGTTATATAAAAAACGAATCTTGCATTAAGTTACCTTACTTACGAGAGAATAGTAACCTTCCTTTGGCGTATATTACTGTTAGAGAAGAGGAGGAATCTATAGCGCAAACTGTATCTCCTGAGATTACTCGGTTTTACATCAAAAAAAGTAGATTTACAGAAGCTTTTCTTAAGCTTATATGTTGGTATTTAAGAGATTACTCTCCTTTCTTTATAGATGCTTCAGACACTTTTCTAAAAAGTACACTTGGAGATCTATTATCCTTTGCTTTGGATAATATCGCTGAAATAAACGACGCTATCTTAGAACGTATAGCTCAACTTAACTGTCTAGGTTTCAAAGAAAGAATAAGATGGAAACCGAATTTTACGCCTTTCTTTTACTTCGGTAGCAAAGGAAGAGAAAGGGTGCATATGTTGGATGACGGAAGATTTTACTTTACTTTGAGTAAAGAAACTGTATCTAAGAGAGATTTTATAAGTATTTTAAAGACTAATCCTACAGCTATTAGTTACTCTGCTATTTTTAGGCCTATTGTACAAGATTATATATTGGGTTCTCCTACTGTTAATTTGTTAGGTGACGCTGAAATGGAATACTTTATAGAATCTTCTGTTCTTTTTAACATTTTTTCTTTGGATACTCCTGTAATTGTTCCTAGACCTCATGCAGCTTTGCTTAGTGAAGATAAGTTTGGTGATCTACTAAGTCGCTATTCTCTCGAGGAGTTAGTAAACAAAGATTTTCTTACCCCTGAACTTAAGAGAGTTTCTGATCTTCTTGGAATTGTCAAAGGAGAGATCTTAAACTCTTTTGATAAGCTAGAGCCTGTTATTGAAGGTTCGGACAAGGGATTATATAAAAAATTTTATAAAACTAAAGATAAGATAGAGGAAGTACTGACCGCTTTCTTTAGGAAAATTATGAATGAGAAAAGAAATAAAAGTAAAGAAGGTCGGTTAGTTTTACAGTTATTGAATACTCTTTTCCCGTACGGTGTTGCTCAGGAAAGAATAGTTCTCTGGGTTTCTTTACCTTTTACCGATATAAAAGAAGTTGTTATGCGGGAAATGGATTTTATAGACGATTGGCAGATATTGCTCGTATGATGTTGTTTCGCTATTTTAAGTGTCGGTTTTAGCTCTTATGAAAAATCTTTTTATTTTTACTAAACCTGTTTTAATGTCTATACATCTAAAGCCAGGTGTAAATGGCAATGCTATTTTGCTGGATTCTTTTATTTCAAGGGTAGTATTATTCTTATCAGTTTGTATGGTAACTGTTGCAGAAGACTTGGGATAAAAGTATATCTCTACATAGTTTTTTGTAGAAGAATGTAAACAAAATCGTATATCGTTATTTTTAGAATAGATATTAGCGTTGTGAACCTTTGTAAAAGGTGAAAGATCAACTTGTATAGGTTTGCTTATGATAGAGTGTTGATTCTTTTTTAAAAAATGGGCTTTTGAATTGTAAGCGAAGTTAATAAAAGCCAAATTTACCCTAGGGTATTGCACCAGTTCAGCATCTAAAATGGCAAAGTTCTGAGTTTCTGCGTAAAGGATGACTTCTTCTTTTATCATAGAGATGGTATCGTATCTGCTTACTAAAGAGTTGTGCAGCTTTGTAATAGGGTGTAGATGTAAGGTTATATAAAATATTATTACTGCCCCTGCTATTATTGTTGGCTCTATTTTTTTACCTAGTGACGCCAGAGAGATGGCAACTATTGATAAAGCGAGAATTCTGTATCTGTGTGCGTATGGAGACTCTAATAAGTTTCTCGATAAAGATATAACAGTTAAATTTGCGAATAAGAAAAGTATAAACATTAGTAGCGTTCTATTTCTACTTGCGATCAAATTAACCGTTCCTACCAGAATTGCAGCTATAGATGCTAGCGATACCAAGATGTTCTCAGAAAGTAGTAGTGACTTAATTAAAAAAATAAACGCTGATATATCTGGTGTGGGAGTAGAGTAATAAGAAAGGTCTAGTTTGTAAAAGTATACCGTGCAGAGTGCGAGCGAGTATACTATAGAACTTACTAAGTTTTTATTTTTTATTGCGGATAGGATTACTATGAATGGTATTAAGATAATTCCAGAAGCTGAAGTTAAAGTGGTTAAAAAAGCTGCTAGATACCCCGCAATTTTAGAGCTGCTTCTATCTGAGTCTAAAAATTTTAAAGATAATAGGGACAAGATAAGCGTTAACCATACTTGATGGGAGAATCCCCACAACCACATACGCCAATTTGTTGGAGAGAAAATGAATACAGCCATTGTAGCTATAAAGGCTTTATCTCTTTCTATCGAAACAAAAATAGTTAAGTATATGATACTTAGAAGCAAGTTTAACCAAAGAAAACTTTTGTAATTCCAATCTGTTGTAACTAGCATTACAATACCTACTACTCGTGGTATTAATGGTCTGTGTTCGTTGTACTGAGAAAATAGATCAGCAAGTGTCAGCGCTTTTTCGTTGTATTTGTAAATAAGAGGCAGGTAAGTCCAATCGTCGTATAAAGGAAAGTTTGCACCGTATCTGTAGATAAGAAAGATAGGGGAGAGGATAGGTATTATTGCCGTTATAATGAGTATTTTTTTCACGTGTGATAATTAATAGTATAATAAAGCAACCAGCCCTATGTACCGCTTTATATCTATATTGGTTAGTGTGGTTTTATTAGTATATGGGTGTTTGAAGCCTCCTAAACCTCAAGTACCTAAACCTGATTCCCTGTCTCATATTGATGGTACAAGTAAAAAAGATTTTGAATGGGATTTGGTACACGAAGATCTAAAAGCTATCGTGGATGAAGTTGTTGCTAATAACCTAGATCTACAAATAGCTTTGGTTAAGGTGGAAAAATCTTTCTTATCTTATAAACAAGCTAGAAGTTTGTTGTTTCCTTCTTTGGGGGCTAATTTTTCTGTAAGTAAAGATAGGATAAATTTTGTGTTTCCAAATGTTGGAAGAGTAGCAATAGAGTTTCTAACTAACGCGCTTTCTTTGAATGTATCGTACATAGTAGATTTTTTTGGGAAGCTGCGTTATGGCAAGAAGCTGGCAATGTCGAACTATAAAATTACAAAAACAGTATTTCAAGAGGTTAAAAATTTGATAGCTTTGCAAACTTTAAACGGAATTATACAGGTAGCTCTATTAAATAGTCAGCTTAAGAGAATTGAAGAGATTAGAAACAACCTTGAAAGAGTTGCCGAGGTTGCTGATCATAAGTGGAACAGAGGATTAGTATCTCTAGAGGTTAAGCAGTCACTAGAGAGAGAATTAAGTAAGGTTGAGAGAGATATAGCTAAGATGCAAGAAGCTTATGAAGTTATGATGCATACTCTTGAGTTTTTAAAGGGTGAATATCCTCACGAAACACAGGCAGGATCTTTACTACGTTCTATCTATTTGGAAAATTTTGTTATCTATCCTCCTCCTGAAGTTATCTCGGTTTCATGGATAGATAGAAGACCAGATATATCTAGAGCTAGAGAAACTATTTATGCTTCTTACCATTTAGCAAGAGTACGCTTAGCCGATCTGTTTCCTGATACAGTTTTACTTCTATCTACAGGTTATCAGGCCGATAGGATTAAGGATTTCTTTAAGGATGATACTTTCGTATACCGCTTGTCTGGTAATACAGGGGGAAATTTTACATCTACCGGTGAAAGACAATCCTTCAAAATCGCGAAACTTGGGATAGAAGAAGCCCTTTTGAATTATAGAAAAACTGTTTTAAACGCAGTTTTAGAGGTCGAAAATCTAGCTGTGGAATTAAAGAGAATTGTGGAAGAACTAAAAATAGTTGAGGAGGAGTTGGATAGTTATAAGAGAGAGTTGGAGGTTAACAAAGCTAAATTTTATTCTGGTACCATTTCGTTGGAACAACTGCTTGTTCAAGAGATATCTTATAAACGTTTGGAGATAGCTAAAATACAGTTGCAGGCAGCGTACTATATAAATGCGGTTAAATTGTTTTTTAGCTTGGGTGGTAATTGGTCATGAGCAGAAGAAAGGAGACCTTTTTAGCTGCTATTATTTTAGCTTTTGGGATTGTATCTTTTATATTATTGGCTCTTCGTAGAGAAAATGTAAGGACTCGAGAACCACTATCGGAAGTAGTTGTAGAAGTTGTAAAGGTGAAAAACGAAGAGCATCCTCTCTCCTATCGTTTTCGTGGGGAAGTGATTTCTAAAAAGAAAGTTAGTATATTTCCTAAAATTAGCGGAGAGGTGGTAAGGGTATACGATGCTTTTGTTGAAGGTAGCAAAGTTGCTGCGAATGAACCTCTGCTGAAGATAGAGGATGCAGATTACCTTCTCAGGGTCAAAGAAGCTGAAGCAGCTCTGGAAATAGCAAAAGTTAGGTTTGAAAGAGCAAAACTTTATAAAGAAAACAAAGAGCTGGAATGGAAAGTGGTTGGAAAAGAACCTCCTAACCCTGCCGCTGTGGGTGATTTGGAGTTTAGAGAAGCTCAGGCTAACATGCATCTTGCACGTGCAAGAATAGAGACTGCACGCTTAGCATTATCACGTACTGTTTTAAGAGCTCCCTTTGATTCTATAATCTCGAAAATTTTTGTTAGTAAAGGAGATATTGTAGGTCCTCAAAGGGCTGTAGCTGTTGTCTACGATCCAACATCACTGTACGTTAAAAGCTCGGTACCTTATAAAGTGTATTCTCTTATAAAAGATGGAGAGACAAAAGCAACTTTTTATCTGAACGATGATAAGTGGGAATGTAGTTACTATTCTTTTGAAGCTGAATTGGAACCTGCTGCTAAGAGAGTTATAATTTACCTTAAAATTACTCCTTCAGAAAATACGCCTCTATTAGGAAGTTTTGGTGACTTGGAGTTATCTGTAGGTAAGGTTTTCGGGGTTGCTATAAACGATTCGATCCTTAAATCTGGGAAAGTTTACGTAGTTCAAAATTCAACTCTTAAAGAAGTAACCGTTGAAATACTGGCAAGAGTTGAAAATAGGGTTATAGTTTCTGGACTAAGTGATGGTTCTTACTTAGTTGTTTCTCCTTTTCCTTTGCATGCTATAGGTCGTAAAGTGAAATGGGTAGAGAAGAAAAAGGATTAATCTCGTGGTTTGCTAGCAATCACGTCGCTGCAAATCTGCTGGCTATACTCGTTGTGGTTTGGGGTATCCAGAACTATAAAGATATGAAAGTTGAAGTATTCCCTGAGATTAAGTTGAATACTATTCTGGTGAACGTGGCTTATCCAGGAGCTGGACCGGAGGAGGTAGAGGAAGGCGTTGTTAAAAGAATCGAAGATGCTGTCTATACAGTAGATGGTATTAAGGAAGTAAGATCTATTTCGCGTGAAGGTTTTGGTAGCGTAGTGGTACTTATTGACGAAGGACACAACGAAAATAAAGTTTTAAACGATGTAAAAGTTGCAGTTGATAGTATCGCAAATTTCCCAGAAGATGCAGAAAAACCTGTAATTTTTTCTCTTCTCGCTCGTTCAGAAGTTATGACTATCGCCGTTTTCGGAAATAGAGAACGTGCATTCTTGAAAGATATAGCACACTCTATAAGAGAGGATCTACTGGCCAGTGAGGTTATATCGCAAGTTGATATAGTAGGTGTTCCTAGAGATGAAGTATCAATAGAAGTATCCAACTATTATCTAGAGAAACTCTCAATTTCTGTCGAAGATATAGCTAAAAAAATAGCGTTAGAAGGTCTTTCTGTCGGTGGAGGAAAGATTATCGTAGAAAATGAGGAAATCCTTGTTAGAACAGGTGAAAAGAAAATCACTACAGATGTAATCAAAGATATCCGAATAGGAGTTGATTCTGTAGGAAATCCTATTTTTATTAGGGAGATAGCTAATGTTATAGACGATTTTGACAAAAATAGCGTTGTAGAAAGTTATTTTGACGGTTCTCCAGCAGTTATGGTGAGAGTTTTTAGAGTGGGTAACGAAAAAGCCTTTGATATAGCCAACTACGTTTACTCCTACGTAGATGATTTGAGAGATAACCTTCCTCCCGGAGTAAAAATAGCTCTTTGGAACGATGAAACTGTTGTATTGCGTGATAGATTTGAGCTGCTTATTAGAAACGGAAGAATCGGATTTTTTCTTGTTCTGTTTGCACTACTTCTATTTTTAGATAGCAGATTGGCGTTTTGGACAACGTTGGGTATACCTATATCTTTTATAGGATCCTTTATCTTTATCCCTAATTTTGATGTTAGTATCAATATGATTTCGTTGTTTGCTTTTATATTGTCGTTGGGTATTGTAGTAGACGATGCGATAGTAATATCTGAGAGTATATACTCTAAACTTACCCAAGGGTTAAATCCTCTTAAGGCTGCTATAGAAGGTGCCTACGAAGTAGCAATTCCTGTTGTTTTCTCCGTTCTTACCACTATAGTGGCGTTTGTTCCACTTTTGTTTGTAGCTGGTAATATGGGGCAATTTTTCAGACATGTGCCTGTGGTTGTTATCTCTGTTTTAGTACTTTCTCTTTTGGAAGCACTTCTAGTTCTTCCTGCTCACCTGCAATGGGTGAAACCTAGAGATCAAAAAAGAGCGGGATGGACACCTCTTAGTAAGCTTCAGGATAGATCTAAAACAATCTTAGATAAAGCTATGAACGTATGGTACCTCAAGATTGTTGTTTTTGCTATAGATAATCCTCTTGTAGTTATAGCTGTAGCTTTTAGTCTGTTGTTGGTATTTATAGGCATAATAGTAGGTGGTTTTGTTCCTTTCGATTTTCTACCCCCGGTTGAAAGTGACAACGTTGTAGCTCTCGTTAAATTGCCTTCGACAGTAAGTTTAGATTATACGAGGAAGATAGTAGAGTTTATAGAAAAAAAAGGTATTGAAACGGTTAGAGAACTGGAAAATGAGAGCGGAGAAAAGTTACTAGAGCATGTCTCTTCCTATGTAGGTATTCAACCCGATTCCTTTAGACATAGGTTGGTAACTCCTGAAGAGATAGAAGTGGGACCTTATCTTGGAGATGTGAATATACAACTTGTTAGCTCTGAAAAACGAACGGTTAGCTCTGAAACTATAAAGGAAAAATGGAGAGAAAAGGTGGGACTTATACCAGGTGTTGAGTCGGTCGTGTTTGCTGCTACTATTTTTGGGATAGGTCCTGATATAACAGTTGAACTATCTCATAAGGATCGTAAAGTTTTAGCTGAGGTGGCAGTGAAAATTAAAGAAGAATTGAACAAAATAGAAGGAGTAAGGGAAATTATAGAAAATTATTCTTCTGTTAAAAGAGAAGTGAGACTAAAGGTTAACGATGTTGGCAAAAGATTAGGATTAACAGATGTATATTTAGGACGCGTTGTACGTAACATGGTTTTTGGAATTGAGTCCTATTCATTTCAACGTAACGGAGAGGAAGTAAAAATAGTAGTTAGGGTTCCCAAAAAAGAGCGGCGTGATTTGTCTGACTTAGAGAATCTACCCGTTATTTTACCTAAAAGTAAGGTGAAATTAAGAGACGTTGCAGAATTAAATGAGATATATACACCTATAAGAATTTTGCGCGCTGAGCGAAGCAGGGTTCTTACGGTTAACGCGGATATAGATGAGAGTCAGGTGGATAAAGGTAAAGTTAAAAGATTTGTATATGGAGAGTTTTTCCCCAGTTTTACCCAGAGATTTCCGGGGCTGAAATTTAGAGTCGCAGGTGGTCAAAAGGAGGAGAGAGATGCTATAAGATCACTTGCAGACAATTTTATACTATCACTTTTCGCAATTTACGCTTTACTAGCAGTTGTATTTAGATCTTATTTGCAACCTGTGATAGTTATGATAGTTATCCCGTTTGGATTTATAGGAGCTTTTATAGGACACGTTATTCTAGGTCTTGAGGTTACTATCCTCTCTCTTATGGGTATAGTAGCGCTAGCAGGAGTTGTCGTTAATAATTCCCTTATTCTTATAGATAGAATTAACAAAATAAGGGCAAAAGGAACACATTACAAAGACGCTATAATAGAGGGTGGACTATCGCGCTTTAGAGCTATATTTCTAACGAGTTTGACCACTTTTCTAGGATTAACTCCCCTTATTTTTGAAAGAAGTATCCAAGCTAGGATTCTTATTCCTATGGCTACAAGCCTGGGATTTGGAATACTTTTTTCATTTTTTATAACTCTTGTAATAGTACCAGCTTTCTACTCTCTGCTTATAAAAATTAAGCTGTTGAGATAACTTACAAACTTATGTTGTTTTGATTGTATAAGTTGGGATAAAAGATCTTTAAATCATGCTAAAAATTATCCACCTGATAGATATCTACTCTGATTAGATAACTTTTTTATAAATTACTTACTAATTCTTTGAATAGCATACAAAAAACTCTGTTTTATATGTTTGAATATTTTATAGTTACTTTGCTTGAGTAGCATATTTTAGTATAATTGTAAATATCCTTTGGAAGGAGGGAGAGGGATGAAAAAGTGGTTTTACTTTGCTGTTGGTTTTACTTTTATAAGCGGTGGTTTTCTGAGTGCTCAATATTCTATATCTGGTACCGTTTGGGAAGATATATCGGGTGACGGTATATGTGGTGATACTGTAGTGAATGATACAACAGGTGATAATCGAGCTCTTTCTAACGTGTATGTGGCGTTGTACCGGGATGATGGTAGCGGTGTTCCCGATATAGGAGATAATTTTGTTGCTTCTGCTACTACAAACAGTATGGGGTATTACTCTTTTAGCGGTTTATCCAACGGGCTTTATTGGGTTGTTGTTGATTCTAAAACTGTTACTCCTAATTATCTGTGTAACGGTGGTAGTTGCCCATCATATCTGTGGGCCGAACAGACTTGGGGAGGAGTAGGTACCTACTGTTCTAATTGGGATTTTGGTTTTCCTGGTCCAGATCCGTACATTAGGAGTGCTCCCGGGCCTTGCTATGGAGGTAAAAATGGGGATTTTGCAGATGCTTTTTCTACAGGAGGAGGAGTAGGTAACGCTGAGCATATAGCTAAGGTGTATATAAGTAGTTCAGATGTAACAGGTGTAGATTTTGGATTTTCTTTCTCTGTTGTAACTAATACAAATCTACAAGGACAAGGTTCTCTTAGACAATACGTTAGGAATGCCGATAATATAACCGAGCGTCAAATAAGCAAGTTTGTTCCTGCTACTTCTAATGGTATGGTCACAACGGGAGGAGGCGATAGGTATTGGGTTATAACTCCCACATCAGGTGTATCTTGGACGGTAGGAGGTAAAGACGCAGCCTTTGTGTTTAGTGTAGAAGAGATTCCAGGTAATACTATAGACGGAACGGCGTACAGGTACTACAACCCCGATGTCAACGGCTGTATTGTTGAGGAGGATTACAATCCAGGAACTGTAGGTACTACCTATATAGTTCCTCATCCTGAGCTGGGTATAGATTTAACTCAGATGACTGTAGGCTCGTACGGAATAGTTAGTATGGGCAAAGTCGATTCTATAGACGAAGTTTACAATATAGCTATCTGGGGCGCTAAAGGTACTCCAACAAATACAAGTGCAGCTCTTGTTTCAACAGGTATGGGTAACCTTGCGGTCGATAGAGTTCTTGTCGGCTTGACTCCAGACGGTCAAGACCCTGGCCCAGGTAATAGGAACGAAAGGGCAGGAGTACTGGCTAGAGCCCCTCTATCTTTTTACAGTGGTTTGTTTGTTTCGAATTCCTACTTTGCTTATAATGGAATAGCCGCTCTGGCTACTGACAGTGCCACTTTAACTATATCTAATTCTGAATTTATAGATAATGGTCCAGCTACAAGTTCTAATTCTGCTGATGGTGATACTATCTACTATGGAATTGATAGTAATGGAGATGTTACAAACGTTATAATTCATAACACCTCAATGGCTGGATCTCCTTCTCCATCGTGCTGTAAGGGGATAGAAATTGACAATTTGGGAAGCGGACCTGGCGGCGGCTTTATCAATGTATACATAGCAGATGTCCAGATTAATAACAGCCCCACAGCTGGTATCGGGATTTATGGAGATAGTTCTGGTGTTGATATAAGGAATACCAGTATAAAAAATACCACCAACGGGCCTGGTATTTTGCTACAAAAAGATTCAAGTGGGAATTTTCCTGCATATATAAATATCCAGGTGGGTAACTCTTTTGAGAATAACTTTGGGCCTGCTATAGATATATCGGATGTTGCAGGAGCTATTGGTAACGGTGTTACCCCCAACGACGGCTTGATTAGCTTTTCAATACCAAATCTAGGTGTAGATTACCCTATATTGACTATGGCTGATATTCAGGGAGGTGATCTCTATATAGAGGGTTATATAGGATCCAATTTGGCTGGTAGCTACCTTTCTGGTAATGTTAATATTCACGTTTACGAGGCTCTTCCAAGTGGGTTTGGAGATTACGGTGAAGTAGAAGCGGGAGACGGTCAGTTTGTAGCTCACGGTGAAGGGAACAGATACGTAGGTTCTTGTAATGTAACGCTTGGTGCAAATGGATCTTTTAGTTGTACTATTTTAGGAGTTTCTCCAGATTTGGTAAAAAATGAACCGGTTACAGCTATAGCGTGTTGGGATGATGGGGTTGGATTACACTGCTCTGAATTTGGCAATAACTTTGTTACTACACCGGTTACACTTCTTAGTATAGAGGTTGAGTAATACGAACGGGGGGAGGGGATGGTTGCTTAGGCTGTTTAAATTATCTAAGCAATCATCCCTTTTTGTAGAAAAAGTCTTTATCTTGCCAGAGCAGAATGAATATGATTTTTTGAAGATGAGCTTTCTCTTGAATAGTCAAATAAATGCCACCTGCAATTATCTAGCATGTAGCCTAAGGGTAAAAAGTTGTAGTTTTAATATTCGAGGTATAGACTTTCTAAATAGTTTTTTATGGAAGTAAAGTTTTTAGTAGAAAAGGGGAATGAGTTTTTAGTTGTAGATCTGTTGCACTTTTTAAACCGTAAGCTATTGAGTTAGATTGAAAGGTGAAAAACGGTTTAAAGATTTTAAAAATCAACTTTTAGGGAGAGAACTTTTTTAATGATAAAAGCCTTTCTAGGTTTGTAATCTGTGAGAAAGTTTGTCGTATTCATAGGATTTAAAAGCTTTTGAGTGTATTTTTGCTTTGTGTTTTTTTAGTAGATTTTGCACACTCTTTAATTCCAGTTGTTAATAAGTATTTTTAACGTTTTTTGCACAGTTTATGTGT
>JALWYX010000022.1 GCA_027078415.1 Thermoanaerobaculia bacterium | reverse complement strand
GTCTAGAGGCCTAGGACGCCGGTCTCTCACGCCGGTAACAGGGGTTCGAATCCCCTATGCGGCGCCAGATAGGAGATTTACTCACTTACGCGGGCAAATTGTTTAAAAGGAAAAAGAGCTGCAATATCTAATAACTTACTACCATCAAACAAGGGGTTAAGCGAAACAAACTTAAATTCTACTCTACCAGCTATTACAGATATATGGTACCGTTTGTCTACACTATAAGATGGATAATCCAAAAATCTTGAAACATTAGATGGAACATTACCCATTCTTGTAAATATATGAAGCATTAAAAATCTCTTATCACCCTTTACCAGCAATATATGAAAAAAATCTCCCAACGGCATATCTATGTATTCTACCTTCCAACTGCTTTCGACCAATAGTTTGGTCGGTGTTGGTAAAATCTTAACTATTAGATCCTCGAGTTGAGCAATCTCTTTCTCACTTAAAAAACCTTTACTATCCAACTTTTCAACAATATACTTAAAGTTGTCCGATTCTTGCGCGTATAAACCCTCACAAAAGTACAGAAAACCCAAAAACAGAGAAAGTAAAACGAAGTATAATTTTCTCATGAATAGTAGTATAACACTCCCAATAAAGATCATAGGAGCAGGTTTAGCAGGTAGTGAATGTGCATGGCAGTTAGCAAAGAGAGGAATAAGCGTAGAACTTTACGAGATGAGACCTAAAAAGCTAACACCTGCTCACAAAACAGGAAATTTTGCTGAACTGGTGTGCTCAAACTCTCTAAAAAGTGTAGATCCATTACATCCAGCAGGTATTTTAAAAAAAGAGATGGAACTATTGGACTCTTTGATAATTAAAACGGCCAAACAATTTGCACTTCCTGCGGGAAAAGCGTTGGCTGTAGACAGAGAAAAGTTTTCAAAAAAGATAACAGAGACCCTCAACCAACACTCTAATATAAAGGTTATAAATGAGGAAGTAAAAGAGATACCCTCGGGAACAACAGTAATAGCTACGGGTCCACTTACAAGTGACGCACTTACGCAAGAGATCATAAAAATCACTGGAGAGAAGTTCCTTTACTTTTACGATGCAATATCTCCTATAGTGTATGCAGATTCTATAAATTACGAAAAAATGTTCTTTGGCTCTAGATATGAAGATTCAGACGATTATTTGAACTCTCCACTAACGGAACAAGAATACTACAAATTTTGGCATGAACTAGTAAACGCTGAAGTTACAAATTTAAAAGATTTCGAAAAACTTATATTCTTCGAAGCGTGTTTACCTATAGAAGAGATGGCTCGTAGAGGGAAAAACACCCTTCTCTACGGTCCTCTTAAACCTATAGGTTTGAAGTCCCCGTTTCCCAAAAAAATGTATGCAGTTGTACAACTTAGAAGAGAAACTTTGGATAACGACAGCTTTTCTATGGTTGGATTCCAAACTAGATTAAAATGGGGTGAGCAAAAACGGGTTTTCCGGCTAATACCAGGGTTAGAAGAAGCTGAATTCGTCCGTTTCGGACAGATGCATAGAAACACCTATATAAACGCACCCAAAGAGTTAGATATTTTTTATAGACTAAAAAAGGAACCTAATATATTTCTAGCAGGACAGATAACAGGAGTGGAAGGATACCTTGAGTCCGCTGCTACAGGTTTGGTAGTAGCACTATATATATATCAATTTTTAAACGGAGAACCAAATCCTCTCCCATTTACCACCGCGCTAGGAGCATTGGGTAGACATTTGACTTTGTCCAACCCTAAAAATTTTCAACCTTCAGGCATAACTCTAGGTATGTTTTTGCCACCATCAAAGAAAATGAAGAGAAAAGAGAAAGCAAAATTCGTAGCAATCAGGGCAAAAAAAGAAATTGAGGAATGGATAGAAAAAGTAGTAGCAAAATACTGAGTTATCACTTAGATAGTTTCCTTAAAAAACTAGAGTTACAACGCAAACTGTCTCCTCTCACAGTGAGAAGTTATAAGAGCGACCTCCAAGAACTATGCAGATTTGCGAAAGAGCGTAATACAAATTTAGAAAAAACGCTGAAAGAATTTACATTTTATCTAGCTAAAAAGTATAAAAAAAGCTCACAAAACCGTAAAATATCTGCAATTAGAAGCTATATAAAATATCTCAAACAAATAAAAGTTTTAAATAGTATACCTAATATAGACACACCTAAACCTGAAGAAAGATTACCTACTGTTTTGGAAGTAAAGGAGATTTTAGAACTATTGAACAAGTTGGAGAAAAAGTTTAAGACAACAGGCAGAGAAACTGATTTACGAAATTGGTTAATAGTTGAAGTACTCTACTCTTGCGCTATAAGAGTAGGAGAACTAGTTGTTATTCGATGGGAAGATGTGGATCTAACTAACAAAACTTTAAAAGTTAGAGGGAAAGGAGATAAGGAACGGATAGTTCCGCTAAATACAAAAGCTGTTGAAGTCTTAACACTTTGGCAAAATAAACAGCAATTAAACAAAGGATACATACTTAAAAACCGCAAGGGAAATGCTATCGATCCCCGCACAGTAAGGTACCTACTAGATAGAATCTCTAGAGACAATGGTCTTTTCTTAAATTTACATCCCCATCTATTCCGCCACTCGTGTGCAACACATTTACTCAGAGAAGGTGCGGATATTAGATTTATCCAAGAAATGTTAGGGCATTCGTCTATCAATACAACTCAGATATACACAAAGGTTAATATAGAATACCTACTTGGGGAATACCGTAAGAGCCATCCACATGCAAAAAAATAAAGGATTTACGATTATATATTTAGCGCGTTAAACTAAAATTAAAATATTAATAAAAGGGATAAGGTTATGAAAATAAAAATTTTTACGCTGATTACTCTTTTATCGGGTTTATTAAACGCGGAAACGAAACTTCCTTCAGATACAGGTAAAAGGTTGATAAAAGAACTAAATGAAAAAGGCTCCGCAACGTTTAGAGTAACCTTGGAAAACAGAAATATAGATTTTCTATTAAAACCGTTCAAAGTACTAGCTCCTAACGCTAAACTGGTAGTACACGGTGACAAGAAGAAAGAAGTGGTTGCCTTTCCTAACATAACTTTTTTAAGAGGTAGAACGGCAGGTTACGAAATAATTATCTCCATAAAGGAGGAAGGAGCGACACGAGGTATTATAAAAAAAGGAGACACTTTTTGGATTATAGATCAAGATCAGCGTGAAGGTTATCCTTTATCTGCCCTACGAATCTCCAAAGCCAAAATTAGCAATTTGATATTGGATAAATGGGAATGTCTAGTAGATAGACTACAAAAAGACACCGCGTTACTACCTCATTCAACAGTAGTCCTTAAAAAGCGTCAATCTATTACACCTACAAGTGTCAGGGTAGCGATAGAAACGGACTTTGAATACTTTAGCATATTTGGCAACGTTCAGGATGCAGCCAGTTACATAATGGATCTTATAGCTTATATATCATCAATATATGAAAATGAGGTAAATACTTCTATATGGATATCTTTTCTATCCTTGTGGAGTACTTCAGCCGATCCGTGGAACCAGAACGATAGCCTATGTACTTTAGCTCAATTTGGAAAATATTGGAACGATAACTATTACAACCCTGACATTTCTACCAACAGTTGGAGTTCCCCAACTTCAAAATACAAAATTGCAAGAACCATAGCTCACTTTGTATCTGGGAAATCCCTAGGCGGTGGTGTAGCTTGGGTAGGAGTGTTCTGTACGGCTCCATTCTCTTACAACATATCTAGTTGGAACTGTGTAGGATTACCAGCGAGTGACACTTACGGTGGCGATTACGGTGTTTCGGGTAACATATCTGGAAGTTTTGATCCTAACAATCCTTCAGTAGTATGGGACATGATAGTAATAGCACACGAAATAGGACATAATTTCAATTCTCCCCATACTCATTGTTATAACGGCATAGGAGGAAGTAATGAACCTATTGATAAATGCTACAACTTGGAACAGGGATGTTATACAGGGCCTACCTCGTTGCCATGCACCGGTGGTGCAGGTCCAGGAGATGGGTGTGGTACTATAATGAGTTATTGTCATCTTCTTTTTCCAGGCACAAGTAATATAAGCCCTACTTTAGGATTAGGACATCCACATGGAATTCTACCCGAAAGAGTACCAAACAGGATGAGTTCTTACGTACAAAATACCTTTGCTAATAACCCTAAATGCGTTCAAAGCGTAATTTTATCAAGTGGTTTCGAATACGGTTCAACAATAGAGTGGAGCAGTACAGTCGAATAATTTTATGAATAAAGCCAGTTTATGAAAATTCTTGAAAACGTAAATTTCGCTAAGTTAACAACTATTAAAACTGGAGGTAAAATCCCAAAAGTTATATTCTGCGAACAGTTAGAAGAGTTAAAAATGCTACAAAAAAAATTAGGTTATATAAAAATATTAGGTTCAGGATCCAACATTATACCTCCAGATAGCGATATAGATTTCCCCATAGTAAAGCTAACAGGAATATTTAATTCCTATTCAATAACTCCTATAGGAACGGATAAATTTAGGGTAGTGGCAGGAGGAGGTACATACATATCGAAAATAGCCACAACTGCAGCTAAAAACGGAATAGGTGGTCTTGAGCCTTTTGCTACTTTTCCTGCAAGTACAGGCGGAGCAGTGTTTATGAACGCTGGTTGCTACGGAACAGAAATAAAAGATCTACTAGAATGGGTAGAATTTTTAATCGAAAGTGGAGAAACAGTACGTCTAGAGGTAGATAACTTATCATTTTCCTACCGTAAATCTATATTTCATACAAAATCATACCCCATAGTAAAAGCGTGTTTTAAAGTTTACAAAGATCCCAAAGCGTATGAAAAAATTAACATTTATAAAATGTATCGCAATAACACAAAAGCTTATTCTCAAGGCCCTTCAGCCGGTTCCATATTTAAAAATCCTTCTAAAGATCTTTCAGCTGGTTACCTTCTAGATTCATGTAACCTTAGAGGATTTAAAATAGGAGGTGCCAAAATTGCCGAAGAACATTGCAACGTAATAATCAACACAGGAGATGCTAAAGCCAAAGATATCATACTTCTAATGCAAGAGATGTGGCGCAGGGTATATGAACGATTTGGGATCAAACTGGAGCCAGAAGTAGAACTTTTGGGGATAAATAAAGACATTTGGAAAGCTTTCGTTCAGGATGAAGGTAAGTATAGTTATTCCTGTATATAATGAAGAAAATACTATAGAACAGATACTCCACCTTGTTAATAACGCTCCTTTGCCCCAAGGAATGGAAAAGGAAATAATAGTTGTAAACGACGGTTCTGGAGATAAAAGTGGAGAGATAATAAGAAAAGTGAGCACGAAAATACGCTTAACTTACATAGAACTACCCAAAAATATGGGTAAAGGGGCAGCTCTGCAAGCTGGATTTGAGAAAACCACAGGCGATATCATAATCATTCAAGACGCCGATCTTGAATATGACCCTAGAGATTATCCAGCTTTACTTACTCCTATAATAGAAGGTAGAGCTGATGTTGTATACGGCTCACGATTTTTAGGAGGACCACATAGAGTGTTATTCTTTTGGCATTACGTAGGTAACAAAATATTAACAACATTATCCAATATGCTTACCGACTTAAATCTATCAGATATGGAAACATGCTATAAAGTATTCCGTAAAAACCTTATAAAAGGTGTAAAATTAAAATCTAAAAGATTCGAAATAGAACCCGAGTTAACCGCGTATTTTGCGAAAAGTAAAGCAAGAATATACGAAGTACCTATATCCTACCATGGGAGAACGTATAAAGAAGGGAAGAAAATAGGATGGAAAGACGGAATAAAAGCTATATGGGCAATAATCTATTTCAACCTTTTTAGGATGTATGGGAGGTAATTCTATGAGAAAGGTTAAAGCAGTTGTAATCATATCTTTATTCTTACTCCAGATAAGTTGCAAGAAGAAATCCCAAGCAGAAAAAGTAGAGGAAATGCGTTCTAAATACGCAGTAAAACTAAATTCATGGATAGTAAAAGAAGATGTAGCTCAAGAAACCTTTGAGCAAGAAGATACAACAACAGAAGAAATTGACGGTGAAGAAACAAAAGCAGCCGAAGGTGAAGAAAACCAAGAAACACAAGAAGCAGTCCCCAAAAAAGTAACGGTATTACTGGATTTCCTCGTACGCCATAGCAACAGTGAACCCCTTCCCGGGATAACGGTAGAAGTATACCAAATGGATAAAAATAAACAAAAAAAGAGAGAATTCAAAATATACTTGCCTACTGAAGACCTTTTACCCAATATATCTAAACAGATAACCTACGAATTAAAGGATATAGAGTTAGAGGATGGTGATGGATTTGCGGTAGAGATTATATCTCCAGTCCCTCCAGAGCAAAGAGGAGAGTATAAAGAATTCAATCAGCACACTGGTTGATAAAAGATGACCCCAAAACAAGCACAGCTAATAGCAAAAAAATTAGAAGACAAGGTATCAACCGTTATTCACGGAAAAAGGGAAGTTATCAAATTAGCTATAATAACTTTATTTGCTGATGGTCATCTACTTATAGAAGATATCCCAGGTATAGGTAAAACGACTTTAGCACAAGCATTAGCAAAATCTTTAAACCTTGAATTTCAGAGAATTCAATTTACTTCTGACCTTCTACCAGCGGATATAATAGGTGTATCGATCTTTAATCAAAAAGAAGCCTCCTTTACCTTTAGACCAGGTCCTATATTCGGAAATATAATATTAGCGGACGAGATAAACAGAGCTACTCCAAAAACCCAGTCTGCCCTACTAGAAGCCATGGCAGAAGGAAAGGTATCTGTAGAGCGAAAAAGGTACGAGTTACCTAAACCGTTTACAGTTATAGCAACGCAGAATCCTATGGAACACGAAGGTACGTTCCCTCTGCCCGATTCACAATTAGATCGTTTTCTTATGTCTATAGAGCTAGGATACCCTCCTCGTGAGGTAGAACAACAACTTATTATAACGGGAGGTGTAGAGAAAATATTAGAAGATATAGAACCCGTTGTTACCAAAGAAGAGCTTCTCGCCATTCATAAAATTGTCCCCAAGGTAAAAATAAGTCCGGAAATAGCAAATTACATTTTAGATATAGCGCAAAAAACACGCACCTCCCAAGCTATTGAAATCGGTGTATCAACCAGAGGGGTAGAGAACTTAGCAAAAGTTTGCAGAGCCATGGCTCTTTACGAAGGACGATCTTTCGTAATACCAGACGATATATACACTTTAGCACCTCACGTTTTAGCACACAGAATAGTACTAAAGAATAAGGAACGCTCTTTGAAAAGTACCAAGTCACTCATAGAAACAATTCTCTTAGAAGTACCTATACCTATATGAAACAGAAAAGAACAAAAGTAGGAAAAATAGGTATAACAAGAGTTGGAAGTGGTTATTTACTACTAACTTTAGCAGTAGCAGTAGCGGCTACAAATACAGGTAACAATGCTTTATTTATGGTACTATCTATACAACTAGCTCTACTCATCATCTCTGGAGTAACTTCACGTTTAAACTTAAGAGGGTTAGAAGTAGAACTATTTCCTCCAGGAGAAATATACGCAAATAGAAAAACAATTGTAAGATTTTCTATAACTAACAACCATGTAACAGGTAAATGGTTCGTTATGCTAATGCTAGGTGATAAAGGAACACCTCTTCTTATAACAAGAATAGCTCCTAAGAATACAATAAAAGGGACGTTAGAATACACATTCACAAAACGAGGATACACATCTTTACCTGTTCTTAAAATAGCAACGATATTCCCATTCGGTTTTTTTTATAAAGAAAGAATATTAATATATGAAGAGACCTTATTAGTATACCCAGAGATCTATCCTTTTGCTTCAACATTACCTACACTATACTTGAACGAAGGGGATATAGTCTCAAACGAGAAAGGATGGGGATATGAAACTTTTGCTTTACGTGAATTTCAAGCGGGTGACGATCCTCGCTTCATTCACTGGAAAAAAACTGGACAGCTAGGTAAACCTATAATTGCTGAGAAGAACAAAGAAGAAGAAGGAAGTTTGTTGATAATATTGGATAACTACCATCCTTACCCTAGCAAAATACAACAAAAATTTGAATTACTCGTAAGTGAAGCTGCCACTGCAGCTTTAGCAGCATTAGCTAGGGGTTTACATGTAGGATTAATTTCAAGAGATACAACTATACCTTCAGGGCACGGATACAAACAAAAGAAAACCTTACTACAATATTTAGCTCTAGTAACCGTAACTCCAGATGCAACAAAACCGCTGCCTAGATTTCCCAAACGTAACAACGCACTATTTTTCTCCGCAGCACCCACTCAACGTAGAACTGCATAAAAATGGACAAAAGCTTTCTTACAAAGAAAAGACTTCTCATTATACTTGCAACTCTGGCTCCTATCCCTCTCCCTTTCAACGAACTTATATCTTATTCTACCTTAATATTATATATAGTTGCGCTACTTCCTCTTTTTATCCAAACAACTAAAGGTAAAAACATATATCTTCCTAAATGGCTTCTAAATCTCGCAGGTATCGTTTACATACCCATATTCTTCCTAGACACTCAGATAAGCGGAGGATTAATTACACCTATTGTACACCTTACTATGTTTACAACATATATGAAAACCTGGTCTTTGAAAGAAGAGAGAGAAAAGTGGCAATTACTTCTTATTATAACTACCCTATTCTTAGTATCAGTTGGTACTTCTACACACTTAACAATAACTATTTTTATATTTATCTACATAGTTTTTCTAATCTATACACTTTTCTTTTTTGTTTACTCTTCTCTAGCAAAACAATTTACAGGGGGCATTTCACCGAAAGATATTAAATTAGTTCAACGTACAAGTGCTTATTTAGCATTAACAACTACCGTTATAGCAATACCTCTATTTGCCTTCTTCCCAAGGCTGAACGAACCATACGTAACATCAGGTATATCGCTTGGTAACAGGTACAGTATAAGTGGCTTTAGCGACTATATCACGATAGGAACTATAGGTACTATAAGAACAAACAGAGAAATAGTAGCCAGAATAACAGTAAAAAGAGGCAATTTCTCAAACAACACCATACGCTTTAAAGTTTCCACCTATGATACTTACGAACCTCCAACTTGGCAATACAGCAAAATAGACAAGATAATACATGATCCTGAAGGAATATTTTACTTAAACAAAACGTACTATAACGATAAGGATGTGTCGACAGAGATAGAAATATGGCAAAGAAAAATTTCACCTATTCGAAATCCCATCCTTGTTCCTCCAAACATTACTGTTATACAGTTTGATGACGCATCAAAAATAAACTCTATAGCTTTAGACAGAGGAGATGCTATTTTTATACCTCCAAATCTACCTTCTGTAAATTATAAAGTGTTTTTTTCAGCTAAAATCCAACCTCCAATATCGCAACAAAATTTCAAAGAATTGCTAGACTATAGAGGTTTAGGGTCACGAGCACAAAAACTCACAGAAGAGATAACGAAAAACCTACCAACAGATTACGAAAAGGCTAGAGCTATAGAACAGTTTCTGCAGAGTAGTTACAAATATTCGGTCAATCTATCCCAACATTGGGGAGAAGATGCTATAGAGAGGTTTCTATTCGAGGAGGAGGAAGGACACTGTGAATTATTCGCTTCAACTATGGTACTTATGCTGCGCTACCTAGGTATACCTGCAAGGTTAGTAGGGGGATATTTAGGTGCAGAAAAAAGTCTAATAGACGACTCTTACTTAGTAAGGCAAGCAAATGCACACGCTTGGGTTGAAGCGTATATAGATGAAGAAGGTTGGCTTACCTTTGATCCCACACCCCCCGATGGACGTCCTACTATAGGAAACACAAGGTTGTTAGACGTAATATCCGATTTTTACACATCCTTAGTGTTTGCATGGGATAGATACGTAATAAGTTATAGCTTCGAAGATCAAATAAAACTTTTTATAAAGATAAAAGAGTACCTTTCAACCCAAATTAAAAAAATAATAAAACTATTTAAAGTAAAATCCCCAAAAACAGAAGAAAAACCTATACCACACTATACCACTCCAACAACCACTACAACAGATAATTACTTGCAAAATAAAGAATATATACCAATTTTATTGGCACTTATAATTTTTATAGTAGGAATAACACTTAGTTATAGACAGATAAAGTTGAAATCAGCACCAGCCTTATATACCTATTTGAAACTCAGGAAACTTATGCGAAAAAATAAAGTAATACCACACCTTAACTATCCTCCCAAAATTATGTTAGATTACCTTTCCAAATATACAAATGACAAAAGAATACTAAAAAATGCAGAGTTAATTGTAGAAAGTTATCTAAGAGAACGATTTAACAACGAAAAAATAACTCAAGGAGAAATAAAGATTATTCAACAAGCTTATAACAAAGTTTACACTCATCTAGCTTCTCTCTCTAAAACGGATCGCACCGTTACATCATAGTTATCAACTCAACTATCTTCTACTATCTCGTTAATCCACGAAAGATAATTAGCAAATCCTCCTTCGATAGAGGTGTATATTATTTCAGGACAAGTGTAAGAATGGTTATCTAATATAACTTTTTCCAACATAGAAAAACGTTCCAAGGTTGTTTTTATTATCATTAAAACCTCTTTATCTTCACATATCTCCTCTTTCCAAAAATAGATAGACTCGATAGAAGGTATTATGTTAACACAAGCAGCAAGCTTTTTCTCTACAAGTTTTCTTGCAATACTTTTAGCTTCTTCTATAGTAGGCACAGTAGAAAACACTATAATTTCTTTACCCATATTCGAGATATTAAAACAAACCTCTGTTATGTGTAAAGCACATAAATAGAAAGAACTTCCGGCTAGAGCGTTGTACTAACTAGCTGATACAGCAACTATTTCTTGAAAAGTACAGTAAATTTATCCTTTTCTTAAGGGTTTTTATTCTAGTAAACCGATCACTTTCAAACTCCTTCTTACTAAATCCTCTTTTTTCCAATCTCCCTTTTAGTTCTTTTAACCCTTTTAAAAGATCGTATTCCCTTTTATAGTTAGGTAGGAGTTTTGCTAGTTTAGTAAAGTTTACTTTATAACTGCGTGGATCAGGAGCAGCCTTGTCTCCAAAACTAATTTCCGCATAAGGAGTCAATTTTTTAACAGCATTTGCTATCTCTCTCACGGTATAATTCATATCGTTAAATCCCCCGTTTACAGTCAGATCGTAGCCTGTATCTGCGAAAGGTAATTCTGAAAGTAAAACCATAATCTTAGCCATATCTTTACAATGTATAAGAGGTCTCCAAGGAGTACCGTCGCTCAAGATTCTTATCTGTCTATAAGCCAAAGCTGAACCTAGCAGGTTATTTGCAACTAAATCGAAACGTAAATTTGGAGAGTATCCAAACGCTGTAGCAAAACGAATCTTTATTACTCTAAAATTACTATCTGCAAGATAACTTAGTCTCTTTTCAGCTAGTACTTTAGACTTAGCGTAAGCAGTCAGAGGGTTAAGTGTATCTTTTTCGGTAAGAGCTTTTTGATCGTTCTTACCGTAGCAAGAACAGGTACTTGCAAAGATAAAATTTTTAACACCAGCTTTCTTGGCTTCTTCTGCAAGTTTAACCGTAGACAAGTAATTAACCTGGTAAGTCAAATCAGGATCTATCTCTCCCATAGGGTCGTTAGAAATGGATGCCAAATGAAAAACGGTATCAAAATTGAGATCTAAATGCTTTAAAGATCTAAAATCATCTATCCACTCTTCGTTAGGAGTAGGAGGCTTTTCCCACTTACCATCTCTAAAAATTTGCAAATCTACTCCTACAGAATAGTATCCTTTTTCATTTAATAGGTTAACCAAGTGTGGACCTACGTAACCTCCGTAGCCGGTTATTAAAACTCTCTTATTCATCATTCCCCTCCATAACTATATCTACTATTTTTTGTGCTAACGACAAGGAAGCTGTAGCAGCTGGCGAAGGAGCATTTACGACATTACATATACCGTTACTATACACATAAAGGAAATCATCTACAAGCTTACCATCTTTAAAACACGCTTGAGCTCTTATACCGTAATCTTTACCTATAACGTCTACTTTAGAAATATCAGGGAAAAATACCTTTGCTTCTCTTAAAAAGTGGTTAATAGAAACAGTTTTCAAAAGTTCTTTAATGGCAAGCTTAGCATTACTACTGACAAATTTGTAAATACCTTGAAAAAATATAATATCTAAGAGATCTAGAAATGTCTGAAGATAATCTTGATCTTTCTCTCTCTTAAATGACAACAACGCGTTAGGGCCAACCTTTACCGTTCCATTAAGTCCCTTTGTAAAATGAACTCCCAAAAAGGGAAGAGCCAGATTGGGTGTTGGATATACCAAATGATTTATCTTACTAGCAAAATTGGATTTTAGATACAAAAATACACCTTTAAAGGGAATTATCTTTATATTCCTGCTTAGTTCTTTTCCAAATCTATCAGCTTGAGTCCCTGCACATATAAGCAGCCTTCTTGTAAAAAAACGTCCTTTAGAAGTTACAATTTCCACTCCAGAATATTTTCTATCAAAATCTAAAAGTTTAGTATTAAGACGTATATCTCCACCCGCATTTATGAAATGATACGCTAAAGCCTCTCCAACCTTTTTAAAATCTGTAATAGCTGTTTGCGGTACTACTAGAGCAACTTTAGCTTGTAAATAGGGTTCAACTTTGTTTACCTCTTTCCCCCTTAAAAAGCGCAAATCTTTTAAACCGTTACTTTTACCTCTCTCGTAAAGAATTTCCAAGGTAGCTACTTCGCTATCATTCTTGGCAACCAATAATTTACCTACAATTTTAAAATCTATAGAGTTCTCTTTAAGAAATTCCAAAAGTTTTTTATATCCTATTGTTGTCATAGTAGCCTTAAAAGAACCAGGCTTATAATATATACCAGAATGTATAACACCGCTATTGTTGCCACTTTGGTGTTTACACAAGCATTTTTCTTTCTCAAGCAACATAATCTTCATACTCTTAAATTTTTTCTTAGCATAATAAGCGCATGATAGGCCTACTATTCCTCCGCCTACTATAACCAGATCAAACAACATTTTTGGTTTTTATCTCTATTTTTTGTTGAGTTACAACTTTCGAATTAGGAGGAATATCACTTGTAACGATAACACCCGCTCCTATAAAACTTTCTCTGCCAATCCTTACTTTACCTACAATAATACTACCTGCTCCTATAAAAACGTTATCTTCTATAATTGGCATCTCGGTAATCCTTTTAGGAGTAGGGGCTCCTATAGTAACTTGGTGATTTAAAGTCACATTTCTTCCAAGTTGAGCATATCCTCCTATTACTACACCGTTCCCGTGACTTATAACAAACCCAGGTCCTATTTTTGCTTTAGGAGATATATCTACACCGGTAAAAAACTGTGAAAACTTCGCTATTACAAAAGGAATTAAAGGCACTTTCAATCTTTTAAGAGTACTAGCAACTCTGTATAGAAACACAGCATGAAATCCATTATCAGTAAAAATAGTTTCTATCAAAAATAGTAAAAGATTCCCTTTTCGATACCTATACAACCTTCTTATATCTTCAAATATAAAGGTAAACATATATCTAGAGAGAAGTTAATCTAAGTCGAAAGGTCTAATTAAGTCATCTATTTCATCAGCTTTTTCACGCGCGATCTTAAATTTCTCTTCTAGTATTTCTTCTCTTCTTTCTATCTCATCTTGAGCCTGTTTAAACAGTTGTTCTCTTTCCTCCTTTTTTCTTTCCAACTCTTCCAAGAACTGATCTAAATCCTTTTTTTCTACCTTTTTCTTATGTTCAAGTATTGCGCCTGTTGCACTATCTATTACTATACTAGTGCCACATTCAGGACATTTTACAATCACCTTTTTCATATCTAAATAATACCCCATACTTTCTTTTTCTGCTAATATGAAAAAGAATAAAGGGAGGGTAAGATATGGACTTAAAAAGAATCATACTTACAGTTTATATAGCAGGAATAGCGTTTTTAGGGTGTGGCAAGAAGGAGCAAAAGGTCAGGTTTGATGCTATACTACCTCTATCTGGTTCTGCTGCAACTTACGGAGAAGCGATAAAGAAGGGGATTCTAGTAGCCATAGACGATAACAAGGAAACGATCTCCTCGATGGGATACACTTTGGTAGTAGATATTTTTGATAGTGAAAGCGATCCAGCCAAAGCTACTAAGATAGCTAGAGAACGTTACGAAGCAGGTGCTTTAGCTTTGATAGGGGGCGTTACAAGTGACGAAGCTTTAAATATGGTAAAAGTAGCAGATGAGTTTGACAGAATACTTTTGTCTCCTTCGGCATCTGCTCCAATACTTTCGGGGATATCGCGCAACTTTTTCCGCATATGGCCTCCAGACACGAGGGAAGCACTAAAAATGGCTTTCTTTATATCTAAAGAGCTCGTTAGGAAAAAAGGAAATGAAACACAAAGAATAGTAAACACAGTAGTAGTGTTAGGTACAGATACAGCTTACGGTAAAGGAATAACTGAAGTGTTTAAGAAAGAGGTAGAAAGATACGGGGGTAAGATATTGGATTTTATCTTGTTTCCTCCAGGTCCTGGAGATATATCAGGCATCATAGACAGAACAATCGATCTAAACCCAGATGCCGTCTATATAGCAGCACTTGAAGAGGATATAGCTAACATAATCAGATTACTACGAGAGAAAGGCTACGATGGAAAAATAATGACAACTTCAGCTTTTGCAACCCCTAGTGCAATAGAAAAAACTGCTAAATACGCCGAAAAAGTTATATTTACCCAAACTGTATTTGACGTAACGAGTAACCAAGAACCTATAAAAAGCTTTGTTCAAAAATTTCAAGACAAATATGGAGAAAAACCAGATATATATGCGGCTCACGGCTACGACGCATTTGCCGTTTTAGTGGAAGCGCTGAAAAAAGCAGGGTCTACACTTCCTATAGACTTTGTAAAAGGCATGGTAGCAATAACCGACTTCGCCGGCGTTACAGGAACTATCCAATTTGATGAAAAAGGAGACGTCAACAAGTTCCCAAGGGTCTATATAATAAAAGAAGGCGTACCTATAGATTACGAACGGTATCTAGAAGAACTTCGTAAAAAGCTAGAAACACTAAGACGTCGATTAGGACAATAGCTAAAAATCCCTTCACAAACCTTTACTGCACAGTTAAATTTGGTAAACGTTAATTTAGATCAAAAGAAAAAACATCGACTGTACTTAACACTTTATTTCCCCGACTTAAACCCTAGATAGAGCTCTATCAAGCTCGTCGAGTAAATCGTTGACATTCTCTATGCCGACCGAAATTCTCAATAAACCTTCGGTTATACCCAACTCTCTTTTAAGATTTTCATCCATAGACGCGTGAGTCATTGTAAACGGGTGAGATATAAGGGTTTCTATACCTCCTAGACTTTCAGCTAAAGTAATTATCGAAAGAGAAGAAAGAAACTTTTTCACATTTTCGTAGTTTCCGAGGTCAAAACTTATCATAGCTCCAGGTCCTCTAGCTTGCTTTTTGTGAATCTCAAAACCTGGATGAGTTTCCAGTCCAGGGTACAAAACTTTTTCAACCTTCGGATGGTTGTAGAGATAAACAGCTATTTTTTGTGCATTTTGTTGCTGCTTTTCCATTCTAATGGCTAACGTTTTCACTCCCCTAAGTATAAGAAACGCTTCAAAAGGGGATAAAACGGCTCCTTGAGTCTTCTGCACAAATGCAAGCTCTTCTGCCAGTTGTTTATCATTGGTTACAACCACACCGCCCAAAGAATCGCTATGGCCATTTATATACTTAGTCGTTGAGTGTATTACAACGTCTGCACCTAGCTTTAGAGGTTGTTGCAAGTAAGGTGATAAAAAGGTATTATCTACAACCAGCTTGACACCTCTACTTTTAGCCAACTTAGATAACATTTTTATATCACTTATCTCCATAGAAGGGTTAGCAGGTGTTTCTATAAAAAGAAACCTAGTATTATCTCCTAGTTTCTTTTCTACCTGCTCCAAATATGTTACGTCGGCATAATCCACTTCTATACCCATCTTAACCATAAGATGAGAAAAAAATCTGTACGTTCCTCCGTAAACCGTTCGTGATACAACGATTCTATCTCCGCTTTTTAAAGTAAAAGCTAAAGCTGAAATCGCCGACATACCCGAAGCAAAAACCTTTGCAAAACGACCCTCTTCAAGAACGGCTAACTTCTTCTCTAAAATATCTCTAGTAGGATTACTTACTCTAGAATACTCGTAACCTTTATGAATTCCGGGTAAAGACTGAGAGTAAGTAGAAGTCAAATAAATAGGGGGAATAACAGCACCTGTGTATGGATCGGGATCTTCACCTGCATGCACCACAGATGTTTCAAATTTGTAATTACTCACTTACTTCTATACCTCCTCATCTAACTATTTTTGGATTCTTGGTATATCTTCCATCCTTTAGAAGTTCCAACTCTGGATGCTCCTGCCTTTATAAGTCTCACTGTCTGCTGGAGAGTTCTAACACCTCCTGAAGCTTTTATAGATACTCTACTTCCAACAGCTCTTTTTATAATTTGCACATCTTCTAATTCCACACCTCTAGATAAAAAACCGGTAGAAGTTTTAATAAAATCTACTCCACTATCAGCTACCGCTAAACTTGTGTTAAAAATTTCTTCCTTTTCCAAAAGTCCCGTTTCTATAATAACTTTAAGTACACACCTTTTATATCTATTAACCTCTTCCCGCCATACAGTTAACTCATTTACAATCCGGTTCCATTTTTTATCTTTTACCAGAGTTAAATTTAAAACAGTATCTATTTCATCAGCTCCTAAAGCTAAAGCGTGTATAGTCTGTTCTATGCGCATAGCTAAAGGTAAATCTCCTATAGGAAAAGCAACCACAGTTACCACCTTTATAGAACTAGGAAGAGCATCCCTGGCTGCAGATACAAAGAATGGATTAACACAAACTCCGGCAAAATTGGCTTCCTTAGCCTCTTTTAAAAAACTTTCTAATTCTGCATGAGTAACACCCGGTTTTAGCAACGTGTACTCTATATAAGAGGCAATATTTTCAAAGTTGTTCATAACTTTTTCCTATTACGATAACTGATAATTTCGCTTCTAAAGTCTACACCATCTATAAAAACAGGAACAGCCATCTCGTAGATCCTACTCAACACCAAATCTGGAATTCTACTTTTAAGTGAAACAGAAGAATCGGACGACAAAGGTTCCAAAGAATAACAGGTAGTAAATATAGTAGGTAAAGCGTAATTGTATCTGTAATTTAATATTTCATACAGCACTTCTGCAGTCCAATGAGTTACTCGTTGTGCACCTAAATCATCTATAACTGTTAATAAAGAAGTTTTTATAGGGTCAAGTATATACGATATATCTTCTCCTTGAGTTAAAGTCGAATTCAGTTGAACAAATAAAGAAGGAAGATTAACAAATATTCCCCTAATAGAGTATTCTTCTATAACTTTCTTCAAAATAGCTGTAGCTAAATGGGTTTTTCCAACTCCCGGAGGACCTATAAAAATTATTCCTATTTCATTCACTTGACCCTTCTCGTTTATAAAATTTTCCCAAAACTTATTAGCAATTTCTTTAGCTTTTTCCAAAGAGTTATTATTAGAAACTATATCGGTTATAAATCCATCTATACTTGCATCTTTAAACTTTGGTGGTATACCACTATTATCGATAAGAGATTCTACATGTTTTCTCCTATAACACTCACATCGAGAAACAAACTCTTTATCTTTTACTATCTTCTTCACCCAACCTTTACCGCCACAAATTTCGCAACTTTTCATCTCTAATCTATAAACCTTATAGGTAATCTTTTTAGTTTATCCACTTTTATAGGTTCAGAATTAACTAATACGTTAGTACCAAGATTAAAAGAACGTTCTTCTTCTGTAATAACGCTTCCTTCTTCGATAGGAGCTAGAGAGTATACAAATTTATCTATACCTTTATAGACAACTATTCTATTCCATCCATCTCGTAAAGAAGAATCTTTACCTAACACAAATCCTATAAAGAGCATCTCTTTTGGTAATTCTCCTTCCAAAACGGCCCTTCTGTTTACAAGCGTAGATATGCTTTCAGTTACAAAGTAAAAATGAGATTTTTTGAGTTCCAAATTGCTATTTACAAAAGGATACATGTTGTTCAACAGGTAGTTGCTATCCAACAACAAGATTGAGATTATAACAAAAATTAAAAGTAGAATAAAAGGCACCGGTGTAGCGTAAAATGGTTTTGCTACAGGTATAGTGACATCTGTAGAGACATGAGTTTCTATACTTGGCAAATCGAATGTAGTATCTGTAGCGGTACTTTCGATAATAGCGGAGAGGTCTGTATCTTCTGCTTCTTCAATAGGATCAACCGGTTCCAATATTCCCGCGTTTACCATCCTATACAAAAAATGTAACATTTCAAATTCTGACCAACCCACAATCTTAGCCAAATCTATAGCCTTTACAAAACCGTCAAATTGGTCCAACACTTCCTTTTCAGCTGGAGACAACCATATTTCATCGGTATCTAGATCTGGAGTGCCATCTATACCTATCACTTTTATATCAGCTAATTCTAGACGCTGATAAGAAGAATGCATACTGGGTAACTTCTCAGCATCATCGCTCTCCCTCAATGCGTTTACTATCACTTCGTGAACCAAAACAGGGGTTAATCCCTCTTCACAAGCTACATCATCTCCTGGATAGAAATAAAATTTCCCTTCTTTGAGTTTGATAACTTCTCTAAGAGTAATTTTTATATAATCTCTTACACCAGAGAGAAACTCTTCTCTGGAGATAAAACCTTCTTCTATAGCCACATCTATCAATCGCCTACCTTCTATAGAAGCTTTTTCTTTTATCTTCTCGTACTCTTCGTTACTAAGTACACTATTCTTTACAAGTATTTGTATAACTACCTCATCAGAAGAAACCATAGTAGATGAAGCACCAACGATTTTCCCCTCTTCAAAAATAATAGAGTATGCACCCTTAGATGCTTGGATTGTCAAAACACCACTAGATCTCTGTTGAGAAAGCAATTGAAGTACCCCTACAAACTCTACAGCCGCAAGGTCCCCCTCCATAATTGCCATAACTAGATCACCTAAAAACCAAAGCTTTTATCAACACAGAAACTTTAATTACAACGTAAAGTGCCAGAATAACGATTCCCAAAATCTCTAAGAAATTTACAGGGAAAAGGTAGTTAAACGGTAAATATACACTTTGCACTAAAGCAACGATACCCACGAATAAGATAAAACTTTCAACAAAAACCATTCTATAGTTAAATGAAGCAATATTTGAATAAAGCGGAAGAAATTCTAAACGAGAATCAACAAAAGGCTTAGTAGCAAAATGGTCAAAAGGTATATCCCATTTTTTAAAAATGTATCGAGCAACAAGCAGAGAAAATAGAGGAGCTAATAAAATTCCGACACTTTTATACACAATTTCAACACCCCACTTTAAGTTAAGGATTTCAGAGACTATAATATCTTTTTTGAGTTCAGGTATAATTTCCAAATCTTTATCCAGAAGTATTACACTTTTATTGCTATCCACCCATTCACTAACTTTATCTGGAGAGATAGATCTAGCTTGCTGAAAAAATTTCTCTTGTTCGCTAAACTGATGAATTTTAGCATACACCTTGCTTATGTTATAGTAAGCTTCTGGTCTATTAGGTGAAATACTAGTGGCTCTTTTATAAACCTCCAAAGCACGATAGTAATTACGGGAGAGCATAAGATAAGTCCCAATAGATATAAGAGCTTCATAATCATTAGGATTTTTCTCTAGTACTTTGGTATAGTAAGTATACGCCTTTTCCCACATCCCCAACCTGCGGTAAAAGTCTGCTACAACGCTAAGTACACGTAAATCCTCATAACTGACTCGTTGAAGATCGGAAACGTTTACAAAAATATCGCCTCTGAACTCTCTATTCTCCAACGCTTGTAAAGTCTCATAAAAGTTGGAAGAAAGAGTCCTAGCAACATTATTACGGACTTTTAAAAAAGGGGAAAGAAGCAAAAAAAATGTAAGAAATAAATAAACTCCCCTTCTATGACTCGAGGGAAGCATAGGATATAGCAATACACCCAAAACAGCTGCCAATACTAGAAGATTACCCTGTGTATAAAACAGCGATACTATTAAAACCGATATACCTATAACTAGAGCTATTGCGCTAGATGCAGTAAAACTTCCTCTTTTAACTACTAGAAAAATATAAACGATAGGGTAAAAAACTGCTATATACACGTATACCGCTAAAGAAAATAGCAAAGCAAATATAAGGAGAGTAGTAATATTCATACTAGCAAGATAAAAGTTTGCTCGCAGATCCAAAAAAGTAGCGTTGAGTAAAGCAAAGAAAGTCTCGATAAGAGATCCCTTTCTAAAACGTACAATCTCATACTCCAAAATAGCAGCCAAAAGAGAATCTGGATCAAATCGTTTTGCAGAAGCTAAAGCTTTCTTGGCTCGTTCAACATCGTTAGGTAAATAAGATAAACCCTCTAAAGCAACTGCGTCTGATAGTTCAGGTAAAGTTTTAAAGCCAAGACCTTCAGATATCTGTTTTATAACTGTTATTCTATCTTCGGCAGCTTCAAAATTACCGCTTCTGAACTCTACCTTCCATCCCTCCCAAGCTTGAATGAGCAAATTGAGTTCTCTCTTTACACCTCTTGAAAGTTCAAGAGCCTCTTTCCCCTCAACACTCAGAGGGAAAAACATTAGGAGAAAGATAAACCTTCTTATCACTTACTTCATTTTTAAAGTGTAACGAAGTTTTAGTTTGTAAAGAACATCGTCAAGTGTGTTACGCTCCTCGAAATTAAGGTTTGAATAAGCTTTTTCTTTTAGAACCTCAAGAAAATCTACAAATAACCTTGCAAGCTCCGGATCCTTTGTGATGCTACCGTCAGGAGCAGGAATATCACCCATAAATACCAAAGCATTATGAGCCAAATGGTTAACCAAATCGAGAAAACTTACGCTAGGAGAGGCGATCTTCTTATCTTGCGCTCTTTCTTTAGCGGTCACTTCTCTTGCCTTAGAGTCACTTTTCTTCTCTTCTTTACTTACCTCCTTCTTAATTCCAGAACCCCTAAGCAATTCTTTATACTCACTTTTTACTTCTCCTTCAGGAGTAAATATGCGCTTATCGGTAACTTTTATAGGACTCATTTGCTACCTCCTTCCGAAGCAACACCTTTAACTCTAGCAAACCGTTGACTCAACACCCAATTGGCCATTAACAATCCTTTGAACTTTTTATTCAGTGTTTCTTGTTGTTTTTTTGTAAGCAGAGAGTAGACTTTACTTTTTAGATCTAGTTGATATTTCATATTTTGGAAATTTAGTTGATTTAAATTGTAAGCGTGGAGATTCATCGCATCCCAATCTTCACTAATTAAAGCGTTGTAGAGCTTCTCTTTTTCCAGTTTAACCTTCTCTGCAACCTTTTTACGTTGCTCCATATAAACTTTTAAAAAAGAATCAAACTGTTTTCTCTGATCTTTTTTAAGCGATAACTCCTCTATATACTTAGGCATATTCCACCATATAGGATAACCATCTATATTCTTAAAGCTTATTTTCCTCCTTTTATTTTCAGACCCTGCTTTGTTCTTTGCTAAAGAGGTATCTGCAATTAAAGTCAAGCTCAGCAGTGTGATAGTTACACTTACTATTTTCCACTTGTGCATTATTTGCCTCCTGCGTTATTATTTCTAAAAAATTTTACCCTAAAAAAAGTTGTCTATGAAGAAAATAATATGTTTAACTTTCCTGTTACTAGGGTGCAAAAAAGTACCCACCCAACCTGTAGTTATAATAACGCTAGATACAACAAGAGCAGATAGAATAACCCCTTATTCAAACAACTACAATATAACACCAAACATTGAAAAGATTGCAAGGAAAGGTATAGTATTTACCGACGCTTCCTCAGTAGCACCAATAACTCTAGTAGCTCACAGCTCTATTTTTACAGGTTTGTATCCTTACCATCATGGCGTTCGTAACAACGGTACTCACTACCTAACGGATGAATATACAACTCTTGCTGAGATTTTAAGGGAGAACGGCTACAAAACAGCAGCATTCGTATCAGCAGCGGTTCTAGATAAAAAGTACGGCTTAGCTCAAGGATTCGAAATATACGATGACAATTTATCCACAGGAATTATACGCCTGCCTAGAATGGTCCCAGATAGACCAGCGGAAGTAACTACAACAAACGCTTTAAAATGGTTAAATTCTTTAGAGAAAGATCAACCCTTTTTCTTATGGATTCACCTTTACGATCCACACGCTCCTTATTTAATACATAAAAATTTCTCACATCTTGCTCCCTACGAAAGCGAAATAGCTTATACAGACAACCAAATAGAAAAAATATTAACCCATCCCAGAGTAAGTGGCTCTATTATTTTTATACTTGCAGACCACGGTGAGTCTTTAGGAGAACACAAAGAGCTCACACACGCTTTACTCCTCTATCAACCTACTATACATATACCGTTTATTCTCTACTATCCGGGAGTAAACAGCGGTACAATAGATATACCTATAAGTCAGGTTGATGTAGTACCAACTGTCTTAGACCTGTTAAACCTCGATACCACTCAAAAACTTGATGGAGTGTCTCTTTTGAAAATAGAGGAAAAAGAACGTATTTTAAGAGCTATCTATATGGAAACTTGGTTACCTTTTTACACGTACAGATGGTCCAAAATGGCAGGTCTAAGAAAAGATCGCTGGAAATATATAGATTCGGTAGAACCTGATCTATACGACCTTGTGAGAGATCCCAAGGAAACAATCGACATCTTAGAAATAGAGCAAAATATTACCTACGATTTAAGAAACGAACTGAAAAAAATGACAAAAGAAAATAGAGAGAACAAACTCGCTTTAGACCCTTCTGCCAGGGCACAACTTGAAGCTCTAGGGTATATTTCTATAGGATCGGAGAAAGTCTCAAGCTTTGAAGGAGGAGATCCTGAAAAGTTGGTAGAGTTACATACTCTTCTTGAAAAAGCTAGAAATTTTATGAACGATAGAATGTTTGATAAAGCCATAGTAAAATTAGAACAGCTTCTCAAAAAAGATCCGTATAATATAGCGGCTCTGAGAGAACTCGCTATATCTTATGCCCGTTTAAAAGAATTTGATAAAGGTAGGAATGTTATTGCTAAAGCGTTGAATATAGACCCTGAATCTGTCAATCTACTTCTAGTAGCAGGTACAATAGAACTGTTAGCTGGAAATTACAACCAAGCTTTAAAAGTAGCAAACCTTATTATAGAAAAAAGCGAGCATTCCGTCGATGGATATGTTTTCAAACTATCTGTTCTTAATAAGATTGGCAGAAACAAACTTTTTGTAGAGACTCTCAAAGAGGCTATAAGAAAATTTCCCAATTCTCCTACTATATCTATAACATATGCAAAACATTTAGAGCTAGATCGCAATCCAAGAGCCGCTCTTAAACGAGCTTTAGAATGCAAAGAAATAAATCCATTTATTCCAGATTGTTGGATAGTAGAAGCGTATGTATATGTAAAGAAAGGAGAAATAAAAAGAGCTATCGCTACTTTAGAAGAGGGATATAAGAAAAACTCTCAATCACCAGAACTTCTTATTACTTTAGGAGATATTTTAATAGAGGCACGGGAATACAAAAAAGCTATTAAAGTATTAAAAGAGGCTTTAAGTTTAGCACCTAAAAATAGTCAAATAATGTTAAAACTAGCAAAAGCGTTAAAGAAAACAGGACAAGAAAAGGAAGCAAAAAAGATTTTTGAAAAAATAGAGATCGACGAAGAAAACCTTGTGGTACTGAACAACATAGGTTTAGAGTTATTTGTATTAGGAGAATACTCACGAGCCCGGGAAATATTTAAGAAAGTTTTAGATAAAAATCCCGAGTATTTGAACGGATGGATCAATCTTTCCGCGGTGGCAGGAGCGGAAGGCAAATGGGAGGAGGTAATAAAATACGCAGAAAAATCATTACTAATTCAAGAAACTGCCGAAGCCCACTTTAACATAGCAAAAGCGTATTATGCGCAAGGCAACAATAAAAAAGCGTATAAACACCTAAAACTAGCTCTTTCACTGAACCAAAACTACGCTCTAGCAAAACTACTTTTAGCCAAAATATTGTTAAATGAGAAAAAAGTAAATGAGGCCAAAAAATATATTCACTCCATAGAACCAACTTCCTCTGTATGTGAATTAGCGAGCGAGATAAATTTAGAGCTAGATGGATGCAAGGCATAAAATACAATAAAATTTAAATCCAAAAATATCTTGACAAAAATATCTTGACCTTGCAAATAATTGAGATAAAATAGTTAAATAATTCAGTTAGGGAGGAGATATAAATGAAAAAGTGGGTAATAGGTGTAGGGGTTTTGTTACTATCAGGAAATTTAGCGTATGGGGCATGGGGAATAAGAGTAGGAGTTAATGCCGTAGATCCTGCAACAAAGAACGCTACCGTAAGTGTTCTCGTATATCACTCAACTTACTACCCATACACAACAGCATGGATCGGTGATCCATTATTCACTCCAACTGTTCCGGCCATCGATTGGGGAGATGGAAGTACTATGCCACCCATAACGGTCCTTGGCGGTGGATTGCCGCTTCTGGGAACTTACACAGTTACTAACTTCGGAGGATTACAGGTACCATCGAAAGTTTACGGAGCTCTTTTCTCTCATACTTATCCGAGCTTCGGTAGTTTTACAGTGGTTACCGCATCTTTCCCCGGTATAAATTTCTCCCCATCGATTACCGGAGTGACAGGAAACTATACCTACAGAGGCACTTATGTGGGATTTCCTGTATTTATTTTTACAAATTCTACTGTTGTAACTCTGCTAGCCAACGTGCTTGATATACCAACAGCTTCCACAGCTGGGCTAGGAATACTTGCTCTTATACTAGCAGCTGCAGGGTTCTGGTTGATTAAAAAATAATTAAATTTAAGCAAACCTAAAAAGGGGTTCTAACTTGTGGAACGTTAGAACTCCTTTTTTAATATCTAAATAG
>JALWYX010000021.1 GCA_027078415.1 Thermoanaerobaculia bacterium | reverse complement strand
TATTAGGACATTTTTGTGTTTTTGTAGTGTCGCATATATCGTGAAGTTTAGAAAAATTAGAAGCGTGTACAGCAGACATAAGAATTGCAGTCGTTGAAAATAGTTTTAATAAGTTCATTTTTCTCCCTATTTTTCCAAGAGCTCCTATAATAAATTTGCCGTTACCGAGTGTTCTTAAAGTGAAGATATTTTTTTTGTTTCTGTTGTATTCTTGAGGTGTACAGGAGAGAAGAAGGTTTTTAGAGTATAAACAAATGCTAACGTGGTTTATCTCCTTTGGCTGTTTGTCCAACTGTACCCTTATTTTCAATATTTTCTGAAGCTCTACTTCTATATTTTCTGTAGTTGAAGTTATTTCTTTAAGAACCACTTGTCTCCTTCCTTCTCCGTTTATTTTCCCTACTACCGACATAAGATAAATAGAGTCAGTTTCCAGAAGCGACACCTTTAATTCGTTTGATGGTGTTGTTGAATTCTTAGTTACTTGAACAGATCCTGGATACGTTATGTTAGTAGCGTAAAGGGAGAGGGAATTGTAGCTGTCTTTAGTTCGTAGGATTATAGTGGTTGTATTATCTGGAAGCTCTGGTGTAATCTCTTGATGGTATGGACTTAATTCTGATATAAAAATTTCACCTAGATATAGCGAATTATATATTGGTATTCCTTTCTCTCTTTTTTCGTTTAACTGTTCAGGTAATGTACGGCGGGGATTTTTTCCAATTGATAACTCCGCTTTGCAAGGCAAGTGTATTGGAAATTCTGCTTTCCACTTATCTCTTACCTTTTTCAATTTTTTCTTTCTAAAATAGTTATAATACTGTTTGCATCTGATGTATATTATCGGTTCATATTGAGGAGAAATAGGTGGATTTTCAAAAGATACAGCTAATTTTTTGTTTATAATAGGTATATCTAAAGAGGCACTGTCTCCTTCCTCTAACAGTACTACAGCAACTTCTGTAGTAAATGTTCTTCTAACAACTATCGATCCGTAATGTACAGGGTCAGGTATTTCTAAACCAACTGTATATATCCCTTCTTCTAGGTTTTGAAACTCTACTACTTTATGGGTTACTTTTCTTCTTTCTATAAATTTAGGATCTATTCCTTTGTTTCCTGGAAGATGGAAAGTATGTAGGTACACTTCTATAGAATCTAAGATATCTTCATTTCCCCTAAAATACACCGTTAGAGATGATTTTGGGGAAAACTCGATTGTTCCTATATCAACAAAACCTTGTTCTTTTTTATCTTTTAAATCTAATTTCACTATCTCTTTTCCTAATTTCTCCACCTCTATCGCTAAATTTAGCTTATCAACTGGCAGTTTTACTCTAAAGTTCCCTTTGCTGTCTGTAGTAGCCAGATACTCCTTTAAAAAACCGGATTTTCTAAGCGCTTTTTTGTAAAGAGTGTTTGGAGGGATATCTTTAAAGAAGATATCTAAGCCCACCTTAGCTCCCGGTATAGGTGTTCCTCGTTTTTTATCTACTAACTTACCTTTTACTTCGACTGTATCTTTCAACCTGCATTGTATAGTTGTAGTTTTCTCTTCTCTGGGAATTGTACTGTAGAAATGAGGGAAAAAACCTACCTTATCCCGTGCGCTACAAACAAACCATATCACTTCACTAGGTAGCTTCACATTTAAAGATTTTGTGCTGTTTACTGTTTTGGAGAACAAAATTTTGCCACTTTTATCACTTATAAAGCTGACTAAGATTTCTTCTTTTACTGAGGGAGGAAAAGTTACTTCAATTGTCCCTGTTTTTGCAAAAACCGGTATACAACAAATAAGTAATAAGAAACCTTTTCTCATACCTATCCCCTTCTTGAAGGTATTAAAGAGGGGTATACCAGAAACATGATAATTTATATTACCAGCGGCTATAATGATAGGGGACATATACATAATTTATAATATTAGACTAAAACTAGAATATTAGACTAAAACTAGGTTGGCGCAACTGAGTTTTACATTAGTATCTGCACAAATGTTGTTTAATTTCTCCAGTAGTTAAGAGGGCTATGGTAAAAATCTCTACTATACCCATCCTTTATTGTGGTTTACTTATTACACTTTGACTTATGTTGATTGTGATTTTTCTATTTACGCTGCGTGTGCTGTTTCTTTTTTGTGTATATCAACATGGTGGGGGTGTAGATTAAGTACAGTTAAGGTGCTTTTGTCTATTTATACCTTATTGTTATTTTGTAAGTGTTACCAAAAGGTGAAAGTTTGTTTTTTATAGAAGTTTGTATGGAGATTTTGGTGTGGATCCTTTCTAGTGTAATTAGCGTTTTTTGTTATAGTAGAAATTATTTTTTAGAAGGCTAGGTGTTATAAAATCAGACTTTTTTTATATAAGGAGTGCTATTTGTATCCTAGGGCTTCGAGTTCTTTTTTAATCTTGTTGTCCAAAGGGATTTCCCGTTTTGTGATCTTTTTGTTCTTTATAAAATTATCCAGCAAGAGATCTAGTTTCTCTACTATTTCTTTAATTTTTGGGTCATTGGGGTTGTATATATTTTGTATTCCTTTTGGATCTTTTTTTATATCGAATAGGTATTTTCCTTTGGTTAGGAAAGGGTTTCCTTTGTATCGGAAGTAATGGAAGCGGTTTGTTCTTACGCCTTCTCCTAGATGGGAAGATGCTTCAAAGAAAACGTGTTTTCTGGAAGATCTGTTTTTTATGGAGGATAACAGATCTTCTCCGTCATTTTTAATAGGAGGAATTTTTAAAAGTTTTAATAGGGTGGGAAATATATCTATAGTGCTTACTAAAGAATTTGTTACTCTAGGTACAACTCCTGGTATTTTTAAGATTAAGGGTACGTGAGTTGTTGTTTCAAAAAGACCTGTATGACGGAATTTGATTCCATGTTCTCCTAGATTTTCTCCATGATCTGAAACTAGGATAATGACAGTGTTATCGAGTAGATCGTTCTCTTTTAAAAAATTGATAACTCTACCTATTTGGAAATCTACGTAAGCAACCTCCGATAAGTATAAGTCTCGAGATGCAAACAGTTCTGTATCCTCTATTGTTAAAGGTTTTAATGTTCTAAAAGGGTGCCATTTTGTTGGTTTTAAGGCGTTTAGGGTAGTAACTGTGATTCCGTTACTAAAAGGTCTGGGGGGGGTATGTGGTGTGTGTGGATCAAATATATGCAGGAAAGCAAAAAAATTTTCTGTTGCTATATTATAGCGTTTATACCAGGAGAAAAATTTTTCTACAGCTGCTTCTGCAGCAGCTGGTCCTCTAGCTCCGTAAGTGTAGATAAAACCTCTTCCTAATCCCGAGTATTCATGAGTTAGGTGAGCTACTGAGAAGAATGCGAAGGTTTTATATCCGTTTTTGTAAAGTATTTCTGGTAAAAAGGGAATATCTTCAGAAAGTTTATCTGTAAGTCCATATACTCCGTGGGATTTTCCGTATCTACCAGTTAGAATAGATGAAAATGATGGAGTGGTTACGTTGAATACTGTATAAGCTTTTGTAAATAAAATAGAATTTTTGGCTAAATTGTCTATGAAAGGGGATGGGGAAGGATACATGCCCCCTATTCCTAGTACATCCCAGCGCAGCGTATCTATCCCTATTAGTAATACGTTTAAGCGCTCTTTATTTTTTTTCTGGTGGTTTTGTACGCTACTGTTTCTATATACTACTATAGGTGAACCCCATATACCTACACAGTAATCACCGGCCGGTGCTTCCACTCCTAACGTGAGTTCGATCTCTTCATTTTCCTCTTTTAAAGGTATGTACACTTCTTCTGGTGATGGTAGAAGAATCGGAGTAGATGGCACTTTAGCAACAAGTTCTCTGTTTACATGGATGTAGAACCATACATTACACTGCTCTTTTTCTACCAATGGTACGAATTTTATATAGGGTTTTTCCCCTACTCTCAAAGCAAAGGTTATACGGCTACTAGCTTCTTGTCTTATCTTGTATATAAAAGAAGGTTTAGCTAAAGCAGGATCTGGTAGTTTACTTGGTCCTCTAGGTCCGGTTATTTTGTAAAAAAAAGGGTAAGGTGCGTTAGCTGCTGTAGGTGCTTCCGAAAAAGGTAGTTCCTCCCATAGATTTATAACCGTTATAGTTTTAGATTTTTGACACGAGTAGGAAAGGGTTAGAACAAGTAATATTAGGATTGTACGCGCCATCTGTTGTGAAACCAAACCCATTGACTGGGAGTTGCTCTTATAGCTTTTTCTATTTGGGTAGTTAACGTTTGCATTATTGCTTCAGCTTTGTCTGGAAATATCGAGTAAGTTAAAAATCTAATTCTATGTGTGCCAGTAGGTGTTCTTTGAGATAGAGCTACAGCTGGTAACATTCCATGGTTTATGACTAGTTTAGCTGGGAATAGAGGAGTTGGAGCTTTTCTACCGAAAAAAATTACTTCGCAGTTATTAGCTTTTATCGATTGATCTATCAGAGATACTATACATGAGTTACTCTTTATAGCTTTTAACAAAAGCTTGGAAGCGTTCTCTTCACCCCTGTTTATTATTTGACACCCGGTGGAAGTTCTAAATTTAAAAAGGAAGTTTGATAGGTAAGGGTTTGACTGTTTTCTTACTATAGCGAAAGTTTGTATACCCAGTTTTTCTAAGGCGAAGTTGATAAGCTCCCAGTTGCCCAAGTGAGCTGTAACTAAAGCTATTCCTTTTCCTTTATCTTTTGTAGATAGTAACTCTTCTCCGTTTTCTATGGTTAGGTGTTTTTCAGGTATTCCATTTTTGGATATGTAAAGTATTTCTGCTAGATTTATCCCAGCGTTTACAAACGCTCCTAAGGCAATGGCTTTATGCCACCTGGAAGGTAGGTCTGGAAAAGCGTTTTTTAAATTATATATTGCTAACTTTCTTTCTCTATTTAGTAAGTGAAAAGCTATTTTACCTATTGTTTTACCTATTTTCTGAGCAGTTACAAAATTTCTCGAAGGAACTGTTGCTCTAACAAGTAAAAAAAGTTGCCACTCAAGTAGATGCTTGTATTTTTTTAGTAAGGCCACTTCCCTTGGGACTTTAGGATTATTTCTATCATCTCTCTAACAGCGCCTTTTCCTCCAGAAGCTTTTGTTACATAGGTTACCACGTTTTTCACTTCCTTTGCTGCATCGGCAGGTGCGAACGATAAAGGAAGCATCTCAAGTACAGGTATGTCTATCAAATCATCGCCCATATACGTTATCTCATCCAACGTGATTTGATGTTTTTCTAGAAGTTGTAGGAAAGACTCTTTTTTATTAGTTACGCCTAACATTATTTCGTTGATTCCTAATTTCTCTGCTCTATCCGACACGGCTCTACTATTCCTGGAAGAGAGAAACGCAGTATTTAGACCTTGTTGTTTAGCTATAACAAGGGCCAAGCCATCTTTTACGTTGAAAGCTTGGATTGTTTCACCACTGCTTGAAAAGAATATATCTCCGTTTGTAAGCACTCCATCTACATCTACAACTATCCATTTAATTTTTTGGGCTTTTATCTTAAGCGTATCTAAAATAGTTCTAACCTCCACAGATCGTGTATATGAACTATTCCTATAAGTTTTTTTTCTTCATTAGTAACTAATAAAGAGGTTATTTTATGCTTTTCCATTTTTTTTAGAGCTACAGAGGCTAATTCTTCAGGGTTGATAGTTTTAGGATGTTTTGTCATAACGTTTTTAGCTGGGATAGACAATGGATTTTCTTCCCTTTCTAGCAACCTTCTTAGGTCACCGTCGGTTATAACTCCTAAAAGGGTGTCGTTTTCGTCTGTTACTGCTGTTACTCCAAATCCTTTACGTGACATTTCGTATATTGTTTCCCGCATAGTAGTGTTTTCCGTTACTTTAGGTATTTTTTCTCCTGTATGCATAAGTTCTTCTATTTTCATCAGTTTTTTACCTATATTTCCTCCTGGATGTAATTTTGCAAAGTCTTCTCTTGTGAAATTCCTTTTGTGCATTACAGCCATAGCGAGAGCATCACCAAGTGCCAACGTTGCCGTTGTTGATGCAGTTGGAGCCAAGTTTAAAGGGCACGCTTCTGTGTCTATAGAGATAGGTATAAGGAAATCACAGTGTTTAGCTAGTGCACTATCTCTATTCGCTGTTATAGCTATGATTTTGACTCCTATTCTCTTGAGGAATGGTATAAGTGTAACTATTTCTTGGGTATTGCCTGAATATGAAGCTGCTAAGACTATATCCTCTTCCTGTACTATTCCCAAATCTCCGTGTATAGCTTCCGATGGATGGAGAAATATAGCGGGAGTTCCTGTAGATGAAAAAGTGGCCGCTACCTTTTGCATAATTAATCCACTTTTACCTACACCTGTACATATTAAACGTCCTTCTAACTTAGATATCTCATTAACGGCTTTCGAAAAATCTGTATTGAGATTCTCTATCTGTGCTTTTACTGCATAAGATTCTATTTCTAGCACCTCTTTGGCTATACCTATCGATCTATCCATCATACAAGGTCCTTTTTATTCTTAGAAGATCTACTATCAACCTCTCAACTTCGCTTAAAGGTATTTGAGTCTCTTTGTCAGATTTTGCTTTTTCAGGCTGAGAGTGTGTTTCTAGAAATATACCGTCTGCCCCTGCAGCTACAGCTGCCATCGCAAGTGGTTTTATAAATTCTCTTTTTCCACCGCTTGCGCTGCCTTTAGCTCCCGGTTGTTGAACCGAATGTGTTGCATCGTAAAATACATGGATTCCCAACTCTTTTAGTATAGTGAAAGAACGCATATCCACCACTAGATCGTGGTAACCAAAACAAGTTCCTCTCTCGGTTACTACTACTCTAAAATTGCCACAAGCGGTAGCTTTTTCTACTGCGTATTTCATATCCTCCGGTGCTAGGAATTGTCCTTTCTTTATATTTATCGCTTTTCCGGTTTTAGCCGCAGCTGTTATAAGATCGGTCTGTCTCGATAAAAAAGCTGGTATCTGTATAATATCGCATACTTCTGCCACAGTATCGCATTGCCACGGTTCGTGCACATCTGTTGTAACAAATAGATTTGTTTCCTCTTTTACCTTTCTTAAGACTTCTAATCCTTTTTTTAAACCTACTCCTCTGAAGCTTTTTATGGAAGTTCTGTTTGCTTTATCAAAAGATGCTTTAAATACAATAGGAGTTCCGGTTCTAAAACTTATTATAGAAAGCCGTTTAGCAATCTCAAGAGTGTTTGTTTCGTCTTCTATTACACAAGGTCCCGCTATTACGGGAAGAGTAGAGTTTTCTAGAAAGATCCCTGGTAGTAGTTCAAATTTCATTTATTTTACCTCGGTTAATTCCTGTTTTTCTTCTTTTCTTATTTTCTCTTTCTTATATTCGAATGCAGCTTTTATAAATGATACAAAAAGTGGGTGAGGTTCTGTAGGCCTAGATTTGTATTCTGGGTGGAATTGACATCCTAGGAACCACCGTTTATTTGGTAATTCTACTATTTCTACAAATTTATTATCTGGTGATTTACCTGAGACTACCATACCTTTAGATTCTAAAATAGGTAGGTATTGTTGATTCACCTCGTATCTGTGACGATGTCGCTCGTAGATCTTATCTTGTTTATAAATAGATTTTGCGAGTGAACCGTCCTTCAAAATACAAGGATAAGCCCCTAAACGCATAGTACCTCCCATTGTAGTAACCCCTAGCAGGTCTCTGAGTTTGTATATTATTTTAGAACCTGCAGATGAAATCTCTGAAGAGGTTGCATCTTTTATTCCGCATTCGTTGCGGGCAAATTCTATAACCATTGTTTGCATTCCCATACATATGCCGAAACATGGTATGTCATTTTCACGAGCAAATCGTACAGCTCTAATTTTTCCTTCTACACCTCTTTTGCCAAATCCAATAGGTATAAGTATTCCGTCTATTGTTAACATCTCTTTAGGTAGATGTCCTTTTTCCATACTCTCAGCGTCTATATAGACCAGTTCTACTTTCAAGTTATTTGCTATACCTCCGTGAAACAACGCTTCGTTTAAGCTCTTGTAAGCATCAGAGAACGTTACGTATTTACCCACTATTCCTATGGTCACACTATCTTTAGGTTTTTTAATTGTGTTAATCAATTGTTCCCACTTTGATAAGTCACGTTCGTAGTGCGGTAAGTTTAAAAGATCCAGGATTATAGTATCCAACTGTTCTTTGCAAAGTTCCACAGGAACCTCGTAGATCGTTTCTACATCTACAAGGGGTATAACGTTCTGCTTAGGGACGTTACAAAAAAGAGCGATCTTTTTTCGTAGCTCATCGTTCAGTTTCCTGTCAGTTCTGCAAATAAGAATATCGGGAGATATGCCTATAGCTCTAAGTTCACGCACAGACCTTTGAGTAGGTTTAGTTTTCAACTCCTTTGCCGCAGATATCCAAGGAACTAGAGTTAAATGAACATTTATCGCGTTACCTTTACCTAACTCCAATAAAAGTTGTCTTATAGCCTCTAAAAAAGGAAGAGACTCTATGTCACCTACTGTACCACCTATTTCTACTATGATTATGTCAGCATCGTTGTCTAAGGCTGTAATAACGGATTTTATTTCATCTGTTACATGGGGTATTACCTGCACGGTTTTACCTAGATATACTCCTTGCCTCTCTTTCTCTATAACAGATAGGTATATTTGCCCTGTAGTGTAGTTATTCTTACTAGACATAACGGTAGAGGTGAATCTTTCGTAATGGCCCAGATCTAGATCTGTTTCGGAGCCATCATCCGTTACAAACACTTCGCCATGTTGGTAAGGTGACATAGTGCCAGGATCTACGTTTATGTAAGGATCTAGCTTAAGAAAACTAACCTTGAAGCTTCTTGCTTCTAAAATAGCACCTACCGAAGCTGCTGTTACCCCTTTCCCTAATGAAGATACTACTCCACCCGTAATAAATATGTACTTGGCCATTATTATCTCCCGATTTTTATTTTTCAGAATAGCATTTTATCTAAAAATGTGAAACCAAGAACCACCAAAAACGTATAGAGAGTGGTGGGAGGTGCGTATGCGACAAGTCCTAATTTTGAGTTCACAGTTACTGTTGGTTTTATCTATTTACAGCTGCCAAAAAGACGCTAAAGGAAGGGTCGATAATGATGAAAATAAGGAAGATAAACCTTTTGTAGAGGTTAGCAAAGTTGTAAAAGGTGATATGGAGAGAACTCTTAAGTATTCGTCTGCTGTAAGTTTCGAAAAGGGTGCACAAGTATTAGCAAGAGCCAGTGGAGAAGTGGTGAAATTGTACGTAGAAGAAGGAGATAAAGTGCAAAAGGGTGAGATTATGGCTAGGCTGGATGATGATGCAGAACAGGCTGCCTTAGAAGATGCTGAACTGGAGTTGGAGAAACAGAAAAAAGAGTTTGATATAACGAAGCGTTTGTTTGAAGCTGGGTTGGTGAGTGAGAAAGAGTATAACGATGCTAACTATTTGCTAGATAAAGCACATGTAAGGGTGAAGCGAGCACGAGAGAGCCTTGAAAATAGGTTGATAGTTGCACCTATCTCTGGAGTTGTTGCTGAAAGGGAAGTTCGGTTGGGTGATACTGTATCGATGGGGCAGAAACTTTTCTCTGTTATAGATTACAATTCGTTAATCCTTCCACTAAGTGTACCCGAGAAAGAAATTAAATTTTTAAAAGAAGGGCAAATAGTAATGTTGCAATCTCCAAACTATGAAAGTTTAAAGTTAAGAGGAGAAGTTTACAAAATAGCTCCAATAGTTGATAGATCTACAGGTACTGTAGAAGTTAAAGTTAAAATTCCACCTGATGACAGGATTAGACCTGGTATGTTTATGGAAGCCGAAGTTATTGTGGAGCAAATCAAGGATGGGTTGTTGGTTCCTAAAAAGGCGTTTTCTTCAGTGGGAGATATAAAACAATCTTTGTTTGTAGTAAGAAAGGGGATAGTAAAAGAAATACCAGTTCAAATAGTTATTCAGGGTGAACAATTTGTTCTTGTTGAGGGTGATCTTAATGAAGGTGATTTAGTAGTGATATCTGGTGCGGGTGCTATCAGAGACGGCATAGAGGTTGAATATACGGAGGTGTCGTTAGATGAAACAGATTAGTTTTGCTACGCATAGACCGGTAGCTGTAGCTGTTTTGTTCGTAGCAGCGGTGGTTTTTGGATGGCTCTCTTTTCAACGATTATCTATAGAACTTATGCCAAGGATCACCTATCCTACACTTACAGTTAGGACAGAGTTTCCAGGTGCTGCTCCTGAGGAAGTAGAAAACGAAGTTAGTAGACATATAGAGGAGGCGCTTGGAGTTACCGAAGGACTCGTAAGGGTTTCTAGTGTAAGTAGAATGGGAATAAGCGATGTTATTCTTGAATTTAATTGGGACACCGATATAGATATAGCTGTACAAAGGGTTATAGAAAGGTTGGATAGGGTATTCCTACCAAGAGAAGCTAAAAAGCCTTTTATCATCCGTTTTGATCCCTCATTAGATCCTGTTATGGAACTTTCTGTAATAGGTAGAAAGGTGGGTGATAGGGAGAGCTACCTTCTTGATTTACGACGTATCTCTGATATTCAAATAAAGCGTAAGCTGGAAACAGTCAAAGGTGTTGCAGCGGTGCAGATACGCGGAGGGCTTAAAGAACAGATAAGAGTACGAATAGATGAAAAGAAACTAGCTGCTATGGGAATAACACCCGATATTATAGTCTCAAAACTACGTAGCGAGAATTTAAATGTTGCAGGTGGCACCCTGAAAGAAGGGGAGATAGAGTTTTTAGTTAGAACTTTAAACGAATTTAAGGAACTTGATGACATAGGTTCGGTTGTAGTAGTGGGTAGTGGCATTAGAAAAACTAAATTGGGTGATATAGCTACAATTTCCTGGAGCTATGAAGATCCGACACTATTTACTACAGTTAACGAGAAGCCTAGTGTACAACTGGATCTTTATAAAGAAGGGGAAGCAAATTTGGTTTCTATGTCCAAACATGTTAACAGTTTTATCCGTAAGTCTCTCAAACCGTTGGCAGAAAAACTTGGAGTAGAGGTCCAAGTGGTTGCTGATAGAGCTAGATTTATAAACGCAAGCATAAAAGAACTTGTAAATACAGCCTTTTACGGTGGTATCTTGGCCGTTTTGGTTCTATATCTATTTCTGCGCAATTTTCGCACCACAGCTATAGTTTCTGTAAGTATACCAGTTTCTATACTTGCTACTTTCGGTTTTCTTAATATTTCAAACGTTTCTCTCAATATCATGACACTCGGTGGATTAGCTCTAGGTATAGGAATGCTTGTGGATTCTTCTATAGTTGTATTGGAGGCTATATCTAGACATCTAACCGATACCGATATAGTGGAAGCTTCAATAAAAGGTACTAACGAAGTAAAAGGCGCTGTATTTGCTTCAACGCTTACTTCTGTGGCAGTTTTTGCTCCAATGGTCTTTGTTGAGGGAGTAGCAGGTGAAATTTTCGGAGATCTGGCCCTAGCAGTTACCTATTCTCTTATAGTCTCTCTCCTAGTTGCTCTTTATCTTATACCTATGCTTTTTTCGAGAAAATTCTCCTTTAACAAAGAAGATGATAACAAAGTACAAGTATTCTCTTTTTTTGGAAACTCTTTTAGAGAATTTAAAAAATTCTATAAACACTCTCGAGGATTTAAACTCCTTTTGCTACCGTTCTTTCTTTTACGAACATTAATATTCTTCTCTTTGGAGTTAATAGGAGCTTTATTCGTTGTTTTATTCCTTTTAGGCTCTTTTACTTTAAAAGCGGGTTCTAAAGTTATGCTTTATTTTATAGGTTTCGTTTTATCCCCAGCAGCAAAGTACGTGCAAGTTATAACTTCTAAATTGCAAACCTCGTACGCTGCTGTTTTATACACTCTACTAAAATCACCTGTTAAGTTTGCATCTTCTGTATTTGTAATTTTAGCAGGGTCTTTTTTGCTTCTTCCTAAGTTGGGAGGAGAATTGTTACCGGAACTAAGCCAAGGAGAATTTACTTATACCGTTTTTCTTCCAGTAGGTACTCCTCTGGAGACTACTATTAGCCGTGTACGACCTATAGTGTCTAAGCTTAATGAAGCGAGAGAGGATATGGGTATAGAGAAAATAGCAGTTTCTTACGGTTTCGATCCTCTATACTCCAAAGATGAGAACGAAGGTGAACATATAGCAAAAATAAAAGTTGTGTTAAAACCTGGGTTCTCTCAGAAAGAGGATTATATAGCGGAGAAAGTACGAGAGGCTATTGCAAAGATACCGGAATCTTCTGTAAAGATGAGTAAACCTACTTTGTTTACTTTCAAAGCTCCCGTTGAGATAGAAATAAGAGGAGACGATCTGGATAAACTTAGAGAGTATGCTGAGAAGAGCTTTAATTTATTAAAGGAAGAGACCTATTTTACAGATGTAAGACGTACTTTGAAAAGGGGTGCACCTGAGGTGGTTATAAATTTTGATAGAGATAAATTGGCTCTTTACGGACTTACTACTCAAGAGGTTTCTAGTAAGATTAAAACCTTAATAGGTGGAGAGGAAGCTACAACGTTCAATCTAACGGATAGAAGGGTTCCTTTAGTTGTTAGGTTGTATGAAGATAAACGTTCAGATCTTAGCGATTTAAAGGGAATAGTTGTAGCTACAATTGAGGGGAAACCTATATTGCTTTCCTCTGTTGCTGATATATCTATAAAGGAGGGTCCTAGCGAAATTCGTAGGATAGATGGACAAAGAGTTGCTCTTGTGACCGCTAGAATTAGGCAGATCAGTTTGGAAGAGGCTGTTAAGTTGATAGAAAGGAAATTATCAGAATTGGAGTGGAAACCGGGTTATTCATTTTCGGTAGGAGGTCAAAATAGGGAGTGGAAAAGATCTCGTGCCAGTTTACAAACCGCTGTTTTTCTAGCTATATTCCTCGTTTATATAATCATGGCAGCCCAATTTGAGTCTTTTCTCTATCCTTTGATTATAATGTTTTCTGTTCCTTTTGCCTTTGTCGGTTCTATTCTACTTTTGTATATAACTTCTACACCTGTTTCGGTTGTGGTTTTTATAGGAGCTATTATGTTAACGGGAATAGCTGTTAATAACGCTATTGTACTTGTTGACTACATTGCGCAGATTAAAGATAAATTTCGATCTCTGGAAGATGCTCTTGTAGAAGCTGGTAAAGTTAGATTAAGACCTATTCTTATGACCAGTGCTACTACTGTACTTGGTTTATTACCCCTAGTTTTAACAACAACAGAAGGATATGAACTGAGAGCACCTATGGCCTTAACAGTTATAGGAGGTCTTGTAGTATCGACATTCTTGGTTTTACTAATGATACCTCTTCTTTATATGGCGGTAGAAAGACTGCGTAGTGCTTTTTACCTTCTAGACAAGGAAATGGAAGTGGTGGAGGAATGATGCGAAAAATAGTTGAATTTTCTCTAAAAAGAAAAGTTACAGTCGGTGTATTGATTATGTTTTTTATAGTACTAGGGTTTAACTCTTTGACTAAAATTCGCCTTGAAGTTGTTCCAAGTGGGTTTACTCCTCCTTATTTAACAGTTCGAATTTTCTGGAAAGATGCTCCTCCTGAAGAAACTCTCGACAAAATTGTGAGGCCTATAGAAGATAGGATTTCCATAATAAAAGGGCTTAATAACACGTCGGTTACTATTACTAAAAACGTTATCTGGTTCTCTCTGGAATTTAAATCAGGTACAGATATGAATGTGGCGTATCGTGAAGTTAGGGATAGTATAGAGCGTGTAAAACCTCTACTGCCCGACGATATAGATCGTATACTGATCCACAAACAAGGAACTTCTCTTATTCCTGTAAGTGCTATAAGCATTAAGGTTAAAGATGAAGTAGAGGGTTTCTACGATTTGATACAAAATGAGGTTGTTAAGAAAATAGAAAGAATAGACGGTGTTGCCTCTGTACAAACACGCGGATTGGTTGAGAAAGAGGTCATCGTTTCCCTTGATAAAGAGGCTATCGAGTCCTACAAAATAAACGTTTTTAAACTTGTAAACGATCTTAGAGCCGATAACTTTATATCGACAGGAGGATACGTGGATGAAAATGGTAAAAGGTTCCTGTTGAAAGTGGATTCACGTTTCTTATCTTTGGAGCAACTTGCAGAATATAAAGTTAGGCCCAATTTGCGATTAGGAGAGATAGCTCAAATCGAATATAAGGTTCCAGAAGCTAGTTTTTATGTAAAGTTGGATGGTGAAAGAGCGTTTGCATTACACGTTATGAAAGAAAGCGACGTTGGTACGGTAGAAGTGTCTGAGAAAATAACTGCCCTTGTTAAAGAGGTAAATGCCAAGCTTGCTCCTTTAGGTATAGAAGTCAATGAGTTCTTCAACCAGGGTAAGGTGATTAAAGAGTCTCTTTACAATCTTTTTAAGACGGCTAGAATAGGATTTATTTTCGCGGTTATAGTGCTCTATATTTTCCTACGCAAATTGGGGATTACTTTAGCCATTACTCTATCTATTCCTATGGGAGTAATGGCAGCTGTTATAGTTATGTTCTTCTGGGGTGAATCTCTTAATGTGATAACCATTCTAGGGCTCATGATATCTCTGGGCATGCTCGTAGACAACGCTGTTGTAGTAGCTGAAAATGTAGATAGGCTTCGCAAAGAGGGACTCTCAAAATTCGATGCTGCTTTAAAAGGTGCTGTGGAAATGGGACAGGCTATAGTTGTATCTACTTTAACTACTATAATAGTTTTTCTTCCGATATCCCTTCTAGAAGGCGATATTCAATTTTTTCTCAAGAGATTAGCTATTCCTGTAGCTGTTTCGTTGTTAGCCTCTTTGTTCTTTGCTCTTGGTTTTATACCTCTTGTATCTCTGTTTGTCTCTTCATACAAAAGATCTGCCAATGTGTTAGATAGAGTTTATTTAACAATTTTCTCCAGAATGGAGAAAGTGTACTTAAGACTACTCTCGTTTAGCATGAAGTATAGAAAAGAAGCGATCGCAGGAATATTAGTTGTGTTTTTTTTCTCTCTAGGGACATTACAAACAGTCGGTTTTTCTCCAGTACAGGAGGAGGAGAGAAGCGGCATAAATATAAGAATAGATCTTCCTATAAATACTACTTTGGAAGAAACTAAGGCATATTTAGAACAGCTTGAAAAAATAGTGCTTGCTAAAAAAGAGCAGCTGGATTTTCGTTCGGTCATAGTAATAGTGTGGACTGCTGGAGGCAGAATAGAAGCTTGGTTTAACGCTCCTAGAAAAAATGATGTGACTCCTCAGCAGGCTGTTGTTGAGTTGCTGGAGAGTTTTCCTAAGAAACCAGGGGTTAAATTTTTTTCGGGCAGGTATACTAGAGAAGGCAAAGATACAAGAAAAGGTGAATTTACAATTACCTTAGAAGGTGAAGAGTATAAAAAATTGGCTCAGGCTGAGCTTGCGATAATAGAAGCAGTAACGAAGGTTAAAGGAGTAATAGGTGTCAAAGAAGGTGCAGAGAGACCTTTGCCTGAAATAGGTTTGGTTGTCAATAGAGATAGGATAGAGGAGTTTGGAGCAGATTCTAGAGTAATTGCGAGTGTTGTAGCTACTGTTTTAAGAGGTGTCTTTTTGCCTAGGTTTACATATGCAGGTAACGAAGTTCCTTTTAGAATTAGGTTTGCTGAAGAGGATCGTAAGAATGTCAACGAATTGTTAGATTATAAAATACCGACTTCTAAGGGGTTAGTACCCCTGAAACTGCTAGTTGACGTACGTCAATTGCCTACCACTCAAGAGATAAACCGTGAAAATAGAAAAACAGTTAAAAGGGTAACTTTTATGGTAGATAAGGAAAAATCTAAAGAGGTAATAAAGCGTATAAAGGAGCGTGTAAAAAAAGTTGTTCTTCCTCCAGGAGTTAAGATAGCAGAGTATAAAGGTGGAATCGAGCAAAATCCGTTTTTAGCTGATGTTCGCTTTGCTTTGGCTCTTTCTGCTACTTTAATATATCTGCTTATGGCTTTCCTTTTTGAGAGTTTTATTCTTCCACTCTCTATAATTACTACTATTCCACTGTCTCTTATTGGGGTTACTTTGGCACATCTTATCGCAGATAAAAGTATGGATATGTTAGGTATGGTTGGCATTATTTTACTTATGGGAGTTGTAGTAAACAACGCTATAGTATTAGTTGATACTATAAACAGAAATCGTAGGAATCTTTCTAGAAAAGAAGCTATATTTAAATCTGTAGCTTTGCGCTTTAGACCTATTATGATGACCTCCTTGACAACTATACTTGGTATGGCACCTCTATTGTTTGATAAGAGTACGGCAACGCTTGATATATCTTATACAAGCTTTACATTGGCATTTGTGGGAGGAATGGTAGTTGCAACTTTTACAACTCTTGTAGTAGTGCCTATTTTTTACACTCTTTTTGACGATCTAGCTAACTATTTTACGGTAGTTGCAAGGTTTGTTTTAGGTAAGCCTAAAAAGCTGGAAATGGAAAGCGTGTAGCTGAACGTAATTTCTACGCCATTTGTTTTCCCTCTAAAGATGAGGGAGTACCCCTTTTGCTAGAATTGAATAGTGAGGTATTTGTTTTGGTGGAAAATGGAAGGTGATGAGTATGGAAGCTGCTGCTCTTGTTTCAGGAGGAGTAGATAGTTCTGTAGCTTTAGCTGAGATTAAGAGTAAAGGTTACAAAGTTAAGGCTTTCTATTTAAAAGTCTGGATAGAGGGTGAGTTTTTATCTGAATGTCCGTGGGAGGAAGATTTATCTTATGTTAGAGATGTTTGTAGGAAGCTAAATGTGGATCTAGAAGTAGTGTCTATTCAGCGCGAATATGAGGAACGAATAATTGCTTATACTTTGCAAGAACTTCGTAAAGGTAATACCCCTAGCCCAGATGTACTCTGTAACAGTTTGATTAAATTTGGACTTTTTATGGAGAATTTTGCTAGTCAATTTAACACCGTTGTAACGGGGCATTACGCTCAGAAAGTTGCTATTGATAGCAGTTGGGTATTGAAAAAGTCTCCAGATAAAGTAAAAGATCAAACCTACTTTCTTGCTACTTTACCTGCGAAAGTTTTAGAAAAAGTTGAGTTCCCTGTAGGTAAATATACAAAGTCTCAAGTGAGGAAAAGGGCTAAAGAACTTGGTTTGCCTACAGCAGAACGTAAAGATAGTCAAGGGTTGTGTTTTCTAGGGAAAGTTAAGTTTAAGGATTTTGTACGTTTTTATCTAGGAGAGAAAAAAGGTAAGATAGTAGAATTCTTCAGCGGTAAGATTCTAGGTAGTCACAACGGGTATTGGTTTTTTACTTCTGGACAAAGGAGTGGTCTTGGATTGAGTGGTGGTCCTTGGTACGTAATAGATATAGATCCTGTGGAAAATACAGTTTTTGTTATACATAAGTCTAGGATTTGTGATGTTAAAATATCTAGATTCGTTGTAGAGGGGGTTAATAAGTTTTTACCTACTTTTCCAGCAGAAGATCGTTACGAAGTGAAGGTCAGGCATTCTCCATTATCTATACCGGCTGATGTTGAAAAGCTGTGTGATAGGTCTTTAGAAGTTAACTTATCTACAAGCGATATAGGACTTGCTAAGGGGCAATTTGCGGTTTTTTATAAAAATCAACTTTGTTTAGCAGGAGGCGTAATAAAAAAAGTATTTATCGATAAAAACGTAGTGGTTTTGTAAACTCGATCTTGAGAGTAAATTTAATGTTTTATCTAACTTTGTATAAATAGAATATAGCTTGATTCTGTGTGTAGTGTGGAGAGAAAAATTTTATTATAAATACATTGTAGTTGGATATGATCTAATTAACGTAAGGTTTTAGAAGCTTATTTTAGTCCTCTAGAGATTTAGACTATTAGTATGCTTTAATGGAAGTAGACTTTGATTTTGCAAGATTGCCTAATTTTCAAAATAAAATCTTTAATTTCTGTAGCGTGTATTGTCACCTTTAAGGCTGAAAGGATGTTTGAGATCGCTGCAAATGGTAGGTTATGTTATTTTATGCGTTTTAACAAGCATTAGGTTATTGTACTTTTTATTGTTAGTGCTTTGGATATTTAACTTGTCTATATGGCTTATATACTCTACTTGTGTGTAACAGGACTTTGGTTACTCATCTTTTGTAAATGACCCTATTTTCCAAAAGTTGTGTTTTTATAGAAGTTAGTGTAGGGAAATTTTTTCTATGATAACCAATATAAAAGAAATGGGATAATAGGTAAAAAGTCACTTTCAATTCTTATACCTACAGGGCCTATTAAAAACAGATATTTGAGTTTTTACAATATAGGTAGATTATGGATACGTTTAGAAAATAGTTCTGTTACTAGTAATATGTGTGTTACAGATGCTGAAAACCATCGTAAATTATCTATCCCCACAAATAGAAGGGATAAAGGAGTTATTATAGGAATGGAAGCTATTTTTTTTGATATCACATAGGATGAGGATGTAAAAAGGTATATGTAAGGAAGCAAAATGAGTGCTAGAAGTGCCCATTTGTGCAAGTTGTGCGGAATTTTTAGTATAACTTCTCTGTATACTAATTTTAAATGTCGAGTTATAGGGTAGTTTAAATGTTCTATCATTGCACTTTTAGTTATAGGGTAGTTTAAATACTTGGCAATAGGATGGGTCTTTTGAAAAGATGACAGTGATGGTTGTGTAAACGGTTGATCTGTTTGGTCTAAAAAAAATTTTCCATATATGTTTTGTAATAATTGTGGATCTACTTTTGTATGAACTGTTGTAAAGGTTACAATGATAGCTGTTAAGAGAAGGAGAGGTAGAAATTTTTTGTCCCATCTTGTGGCTGCAACTACAGCTATGAGCGGGAAATTTAGAAGGAGAAAAGCCTCGTGAATAATTATTCCAAGAATAACAAGTATAATTACAGCTATTTTAGAAAAAATTTTTCTATCTTTTACTATTACTAGCAAAGCTATAACCTCTATTAATAAGAGTAAAGGATCTAATCTTCCAAAATCGTACGCGTAATTTATTATTGTAAAAGGCGATAGTATATAAAGCAGAAATAGAGTTCTATTTCTGAATATTTTTAGCATCAAAGCTAGTAGGATGCCTACTGTTATAAAGGAAAATGTAAATAGTGTTGTAATAGTTGGTTCTATTCCGGTTATTTTAAGGATAGTTCCTACAAAACCTCTTGGTGTAAAACCTTTTTCATAAGTAATAAAATATTGAACTAGGTTGTAGTGTGCAGGAAACGCGTTTACTTCTGAAAACCAAAACAGTGTAGCTGCAATGATATAGAGTATGTACCCTAAGGAGTATAGTATTACACTCTTTAGGTTGGGACTTACCGGTTTGTTTACCCCATAATTTGTGGTTGTCATGCTACTTTAAATTTGCTCTATACTGATATTTATCTCTCCTAGAGGAGTTCCGAATTTTAGTTCTTTTGCCGATTTTGAATGGACTATATCTATAGCTAAGGTCTCTTTTTTTATCCAGTCTGAGAATTTTTTTATAACATCGGCAATTTTTGTTCCATCTGGTGTATACCACTTTATTTTTATTCTTTGTGTATATTCAAGATTCTTCCTTTTTCTCTCTTGTTGAATAAAGTGAATTATCTCTCTAGCTACTCCCATCTCAAGAAGTTCAGGCGTAATACGAGTATCTATTAATACTATAACTCTCGAGTCTCCTTCCAAACTTACCGTTTTTGATTTGGGTTCTATTGCAATCTCAAGATCTTTTTCCGAGAATTTAATTTCTTCTCCTTCTATATCAACCTTCAACTCTCCTTCTTTCTCCAACGCGTCGATCAGATCTTCTCCTTTTATGGAGGTTAGAAAGTTTTGTAAGACTCTTAGTTTTTTCCCTAATTTGGGCCCTAACGATCGGAAGTTTGGTTTAACTTTTATATTCACAAATTTTTCCTTGTTATGGGCTATTTCCACTTTTAATACGTTTACTTCTTCTTTTATAAGATGTGAATATTCGGTTATAAATTTATCCAAAGAACTGTCAGAAGTTATAACTGTAATCTTCTCTATTGGTTGCCTAATTTTTATTTTTGCTTGTTGCCTAGCTGCACGAGCGTATTTACATACCTTTTTTATAAGATCCATTCCTTCTACCAAAGATTGCTCCATCTCTACTCTTACAGTAGGCCAATCTGCTAAGTGTACAGATTCAACTTTTTCTACTTTGTCAACTTGCAGATGTTGATATATATACTCCGCTATAAAAGGTGTAAAAGGAGCTATTATTTTTGCTAAAGTACTTAGAACGTAGTATAAAGTTTGATAAGCACTCTCTTTCTCTTTCCCGCCTTCTTCTACACTAGCCCAGAAGCGCTCCCTGCTTCTCCTTATGTACCAGTTGGTTAAGTCGTCTAGAAAGTCGTTTATCTCTTTAGCAGCTGATGATAGATTGAAAGATTCTAGATGGTCAGTTACTCTATCTCTTAAGGTTTTTAACTTGTATACAATCCATTTATCTAAAGTGTTTCTCTCTTCTAAAGGGATAGTCTCCTTACCGCCTGGCTCCCAACCGTCTATATTTGCGTATATTGTGAAAAAGGAGATAGAGTTCCATAGTGGAATTAGGTATGATTGTGCAGCGTCTTTTACAAGTCTTGCTGAAAATCTAGAGGGTAGAGTAGGATTGTTAAGGTAGAAGTACCATCTAAGGGCATCTGCACCTGTTTCTTTTATAACTTCCATTGGATCTACGACGTTTCCAAGCCTTTTAGACATTTTACGTCCCTTCTCGTCATTTACATGACCTAGTACTACGCAGTTCTTATAAGCTGGGCTATTAAAAAGAGTAACTGCTAACGCGTGAAGAGTATAAAACCAGCCTCTGGTTTGATCTACAGCTTCTGAGATAAAATCTGCTGGAAACCGTTTGGTAAATTTATCCCTATTTTCGAAAGGGTAGTGTAGATGTGCAAATGGCATGGCACCTGAATCGAACCATGCATCTAATACCTCAGGAATTCTCTCGAACGTTCCACCACAACTACACCGCCATTTAAACCTATCCACCATTGGCCTATGAGGGTCAAACTGGTTATTATCGTAGGGATCTGAAGGTATCGGTTGTCCAGATTTCTCGAACAGCTCTTTAAATGAACCTATGACCTCTACCGTTCCACACTTTTGGCAACTCCATACAGGTATTGGAGTTCCCCAATACCTTTTCCTAGAGATTGCCCAATCTACTATATTTTCTAACCATCTTCCAAATCTACCCTCTTTTATATGTTGAGGTATCCAGTTTATTTGCTTATTTTTTTCTATAAGGTCTTCTTTCTTTGAGCTTGTCTTTATAAACCAGTTTTCAGAAGCTAAATAGATAAGAGGTTGTTCACATCTCCAACAGAAAGGGTAAGAATGCAAATAGCTTCCAAAAAATAATACTAATTTACGCTCGCGCAACTCTTTAACTATCGGTTTATCCGCATCTTTAAACCATAGTCCTGAAAATCTTTCTATGCCTGATAAATTTTTTACTCTACCTTCCTCATCTATTGTTAAGATAAAGGGAAGTCCAAATTGCTTGCCTGACCTGAAATCGTCATCTCCAAAAGGAGGGGCTGTGTGAACTATTCCCGAACCGTTTTCTAAAGATACGTACTCTGCAGGGAATACACACCATCCTGAGTCATCTGAAGGTGGAGGATTAAAGTAAGATTCGTTAACAGGAGCATGAACAGTATTAAAAGGTCTCTTGTAACGTAAACCTACAAGCTTTTCCCCTTTTGTAAAAAATAGAGGCGTTTTATCCCTTAAGTCTATCTTAACAGCTTTACCTTCTTTATACTCTAATGCTGGAACTTCATTAAGTAATTTATCTGCAAATATAACTATTTTATCGTCATCCATTTTTACCGCTTTGTAAGTAAACTCTGGAGAGACAGCTAAACCTACATGTGCTAACAGAGTCCAAGGAGTTGTAGTCCAGGCTAGCAAATATACGTTGTTTTCTACTGGGAATGTTTCTCCAGTTGTTGTTTCTATTTTTTGGCCTGCTAAAAGTGGAAACAACAACCAGAGCGATGGATCCTCAGTCTCTTTGTAATTTTGCGCTACTTCGTGACTCGATAAAGTTGTGCCACAGCGGGCACAGTAAGGCTGAATCTTATAGTCTTTAAACAATAGACCTCTTTTAAAAAGCTCTTTTAAAGCCCACCATATAGATTCTATATACCTAGAATGGTATGTAAAATAAGCATTTTCCATATCTATCCAAAACCCAACCCTTTCGCTCATCACTCGCCATTCTCGCTCGTATATATGGACACTCTCTAGACATAATCTGTTAAACTTTTCTATACCAAACTCTTCTATCTCTTTTTTTGTAGATATACCCAATTTTTTTTCTATTTCTATCTCTACAGGTAACCCATGTGTATCCCATCCAGCTTGTCTTTCCACTCTAAACCCGCGCATAGTTTTGAAGCGAGGGAAAAGATCCTTTACTACTCTAGTTAACACGTGTCCTACATGAGGTTTATTGTTAGCCGTAGGTGGCCCTTCATAAAATACCCATTCTCCTTGAGGAGACTCTTTAGATAAGGTTTTTTTAAAAATTCCTCTTTCTTTCCAAAACTTTATTATCTCTTGTTCAAGATCTGGAAACGGATAGCCTTTGGGAAGCTCTTTAAAAGGTTTCATTATTATCCTCCTAGAAATATATCTTTTATGAGTTTACCTACTATTATAGGATTTTCTTCGTTGGGGAAAAGATAAGATTTATCTACTAAAAAAATTTTTGATCCCGTTATAGGTGATATATGTGCAAAGCGTTCACTAAGCAACACATATGTATTCTCTTGTATCTGCCACTTTGATAAATTGCCCTTGTACCACGCATGTGCACCTTTGTCTGAAAAATTCAATATGTAGTGTCGATAAAAAGGATTTATTCTCACGTGGTAATATCTACTAGCTAACATTAAGAATACAATTTTTACCAATTTGTGAGGCAATCTTCTAAATACATTGCTATAACTATTTGTAGGTTCAGGATTTATCAGTATTGTCCGTTTTTTAGAAGTAACACTATTTAGAAATCCAAATACTCCAGGTAAAATGGCAAAAGGTGTAGCACATATAACTTTTTCTACAAAAATAGTTAAAAATTCTTCTAAGAAAGCTTTCGTTATTTTTTCAGTTACAAGACTTTTTTCCCAACCAGGTATAGCTATAGAGTAAACGGAAAAATAGCTAGCTAGGTAATTAAAAAGAGCAATATTTTCCCATCTACCTCTTCCCCATAGGTGATGATGAAATAGTAATAAAGGAGGACCATCTCCCTGTTTGTTGAAAAACGTTTTACCTCCCCACCATTCAAAACTACTCTCCCCATCTCTCCAGCCAAATATCATAACTTTTAGTATAAGCTATAATACAGATTCTATTTAAACAAAGGCTTTATAAAATAACTAGTTGTATCAAATTAGAAAAGTGATGTGACTATCCCTTCGTAGAATTTTGTGTTTGAAGAAAAAACAATTTTACAGTTTTTTGCACAAAATTGTGTGCAAAGTTATAAAAACTGTTTATTTACAACAGGTTTATTTTCGTATTACCACCTCTTTTCCGCAATTTTTTCGCATTTTAAAAAAATTGTGACACTATAATCCTTCTATTTTCTTAAAAAATGTATATTAGTACTATGAGGATATCTAGGTTGGGTAGAAGAAGTATTTGATGGAGCAAGAGATTTTAGTATGTATTTCGTTTAACATATATTATTTCTAAATTTTTCTGCTGTTTAGTGGGTAGTAAATTTATTTATCTATTTTCCCCCTAAAAATTTTTTGCAGTTTATTTTGTCTGCGGTGAGTGTTATAGGGGGAAAATTACGATTTTCAAAATATATATATACTTTGTTTTTGTCTACTTCTATCGCTTTTATAAAGTTTTTTTCTTCAGTTAAACGATATGTTGATATAACTTTTCCGTTTTCTATTTTTGCCAACATAGGATAGTAACCGTTGTCTATAAAGCTATTCCATAGAACGGTAAATCCTTTTTTACACGATATTACAAACGGTAAAACGTCTGGTGTATCGTTATTTGTTATAGGTATAGGATGTGTCCAGTCAGATAGTGTATCAGATGAGTAGCTGAAAAATATCTCGTCGTCTTTACCATCGAAACGACTCCAGACTAAAATAGTTTCTTTGTTCGATGCTGCTTTTAAACCTGTTTGACTCCCTGGCCCTATGTCAGATATTACTCTAGGAGCTAATAAAACGCCGTCTACTAACCTGGATACTACTATCCTTGTTTTACGTAAAGTTTCACCTTCTATCCACGCTACGCCCAGGATATTATCATCTCCACTTTTTATTTCTTGGATGAAAATTTTTACTCCTTTAGCTCTATTTATAAAAGGTATAGGAACTTTTTTACCTTTTACTACTATAAAAGATCGATTGCTTTCTGCTTTTGCAAGTGTAGCTAATAGCAATACAGTTGCAAATACCTGTAAGCAGAGCTTTTTCATCAATTTTCTAAATTGTATATAAGAGAAAAAGCCCCTCTAATATCACCTTCTTTGAAGCCTCGTGCTTTATCCTCAGGGTATAGGTTTAATATTTTATTGCTTATCTCCTGAGGTATATTAGTTCCGTGACATAGGGTACAGAGAGGTTTTGTTACTATTGCTTTCATATATCTAAACCGTTTTTTACCATCTATTTCTACCGTTTCGTAATATTCCAATTTATCTGGTTCTTTACCCTCTTTTCGCCATTTTTCAAAAAGTAATAATACCTCTCGTTCCCACTTATCAGGTGAGTTATCAGCGTTGCGCGGGCGCAGAGAAGTTCTTTTTACTCGCCAACCATCATTACTGTGTTTTTCGGCTATAACACTTGCTTTCTTGCTACATACTTCTATAGCAGCTACAGGACCTTTTGAAGATAAAGTATTTTGTAGTAATCCCTGAAGTTCAGTTGCAAAACTTTTTACTCTTTTACGTGCATCATCTAAATTTTTATTTGATCCTGGGGTACTTGCTAGGAAAAAGCAGCTAACGATAGCCAATTTTAATAGAATATTTTTTTTCATTTTACTGTTCTAGTAATATTTTACTATGTTATACCAGTTTTTGGTTCCTTTATCCGAAATACATATATTTTTTAATATTTTTAAATATACAACGTTTAGAGCAGCAGTAGCGTTTTTTATATCTTTTTTTTTTTTTTTTTTAGTTAGAATAAAACTTACTAAATTAGGAATATTCAA
>JALWYX010000020.1 GCA_027078415.1 Thermoanaerobaculia bacterium | reverse complement strand
ATAAAAACCGTTTGCTCAAGCACAAGAGAGCAAAATTACTGCCACTTGAAAAGGTATCTATAAAACAGAACTTTCTAGCTCATAAGAAACACTCACACACAATACCAATTAAACAACCCTTTTTTACACTCTTAAAGATTATTTCCAGACCGAAAATGGTGCCGAAGGCCGGACTCGAACCGGCACGGGTTGCCCCACACGGCCCTCAACCGTGCGCGTCTACCAAATTCCGCCACTTCGGCACCTATTAAATTCTACCATAATTTAATTGTCAACTCCCGAAGACTCTTCTATAGGAGATTCAACAGGAACAACTTCTTCCTTTGGATTTGACGATTCTTGAGATTCTTTTTTCTCAGCAGGAACAACATCAGAGGAATCTTTTTCCACATCCACAGCACTACCTGCCTCCTTCTTTTTATCTTTATCGGTACTTTTCTTACTAGCAGCAGGTAACTCTTTGGAAAATATAGATTCAGAAGTTGACTTTTTTTCTACATAAACTCCAATAACTAAAGCCAAGACAGCAAAAATAGCAAAACTCCACGCTGTTATTTTGTGAATAGTAAGGGTTGATCCTCGAGAACTGAAAACAGTCTGAGTTGCTCCACCACCAAAAACCGAAAGATCCGCACCTTCTCCTTGCTGGAGAAGTATAACCAAAATAAGAAAAAAAGCCGTCAGTACATACACAAGATACAACAAAAAGGTTAACATCTTTATCTCCTCGCGACTGAATTTACAATATCGATAAAAGATTTTACACTAAGACTTGCACCACCTACAAGAAATCCATCCACGTTAGCTATCTCTATGAGCGATCCACTATTTTCTGGCTTAACTGATCCCCCGTACAAAACGGGAAACTCCTTACCGAGAGCATCTTTTAAAAGTTCTTTTATAAAAAGGTGTACCTTTTCTATCTCCTCACATGTAGGTGTAACACCCGTACCTATCGCCCAGACAGGTTCATAAGCAACAACTAAACTGTTATAACCGTTACTCTTTGCAACAGATATTACGCTATCTAACTGAACACTTACCACCTTCTCCGTTTCCCCATTTTTTCTCTCTTCACCAGTTTCTCCTACACATACTATTGGAACCAACTCTGCTTCCAAAGCTGAGACTATTTTAGCCCTTACAGTAGATTCATCTTCATTCAACAGTTGTCTTCTCTCACTATGCCCTACTATTACGTACTTACATCCCACATCTTTAAGCTGTTTGCTACTTATCTCACCGGTATATGCACCGAAACCACGAAAACTAGAAACATCTTGAGCACCTAAATAAAAGTTACAACTATTTATATCACGATAACTTATAACTCTCTCCAAATACAGATAAGGAGGAGATATAACAATTTCTAGATTATCGTAATTTAAATCTCTAAGGATCTTACAAAATTGATCCATAAAAATATCTACTTCCCTTTTCAATTTGTTCATCTTCCAGTTAGCAGCTACTATACGATCAGCCATTCAAAACCTCCAATCCCGGTAACTTTTTACCAGCTAAAAATTCTAAAGCAGCTCCACCACCGGTAGAAACGTGGGAAACATACTTATCTATACCAAATTTTCTACTTAAACTAGCAGTCTCTCCACCTCCTAAAACTACAAATGCTCCGCGCTCAAAAGCGGCTTTCAACGCAAGAGCGATCTCTCTGCTACCCTTTTCAAAAGCTTGTTTCTCAAAAACTCCCAAGGGCCCATTCCAAAAAACAGTTTTTGCTTTAGAAATTCTCTCTTTAAACGTAGATATTGTTCTATTTCCTATATCTAGTATCATTTTGCCTGCAGGTACACAACTCACATCCACATTTTCACCAGTATCACTATCGGGAGAATCGGCAACAACAACGTCTGTGGGAAGAACAATCTCTTTACCTTTATTGTTAGCGTACCTCAAAACCGACTCAGCCAATCCTAAAGCTTCTTTTTCAACTAAAGAGTTAGCAACATCTATCCCTTTGGTTACCAAAAAAGTGTTGGCCATTCCTCCACCTATCAAAGCTGAGTCAGCTAACCGTAGCAGGCTTTCAACCGTTGAAATTTTATCGCTAATTTTAGCACCTCCCAAAATAAGCAAATAAGAACGTTCTACATCCTCTCTAAGCAGAGCACTTAAATTTTTTATCTCCTTGTCTACTAAAAAACCTATAGCTTTTATTTTTGCTATTTTAGCAACAGCCACTACAGAAGCATGCGCTCTATGGAGAGTACCAAAGGCATCATTTATATAGAAATCTCCTAAACAC
>JALWYX010000019.1 GCA_027078415.1 Thermoanaerobaculia bacterium | reverse complement strand
GCTTGTAGCTACAAATATATGATTGGGGTTTAGCGGTGATATAGCTATATCTCTTGCGAAGTTATCGGTTAATATTTTTTCCCAACTATTTCCAAAATCCAGGCTTTTGTAAACTCCCTTACCGCTTCCTAGAGCTGTGACATATACAACCCCTTCTCTGGAAGGATCTGGTCTTATAGAAGTAACACCTTCCCAATCGTTATCTATTAGGAAAAAAGCGGTACTTGTACCTTCCATTTCTGGTAATCCTATTTTGATCCAACTTCCTAAAGATCCGCCATTTAACGATCTCCATAATCCAGCTTCTCCTCCTGCATATACTACATTACTATTGTGGAAATCGACGGCTGTAAATCTGCAACCGTTGCAATTTAGAACCATACTCCAGCTGTAACCGTCATCTTCACTTTTGTAAACATCTCCGTCTACAGTTATAAACATTGTGCGTGAATTAACTGGACTATTCCGATCTACAGTCAAACCTGACGGTATACCGTTTCCCAACCCTACTCCTACAGGATTCCATGAAGAACCGTAATTGTAACTACGTAAGAGAGTATGAGAAGTTTCGATCTCTTCCGATTGGGTTATCCAGACCACGTTATCTCTATCGGGATCCGTAGCTACCGTTATACTGTTACCCCCAGCTCCATTCCAAGTTCCCACGTAATTTAAGTCGTTGCAATTCTGCCAACTGTTTCCGTAATCATCGCTACGGAAACAACCAACGTCAGCCAAAGCCATATACACGTATCGAGAGCTTGCACTTATTGCTACATCAAACCCTACTATGTTATCTATACCTGTAGAACGCCACTTACCAGGTGAAACTTCTGAAGTATGCAAAGGATAAAAATAACGTCCATCGTCCCTCGTAGCGTATACAAATTGACTGTCTACCCATATAAGCGCATCTGGATCTGATGGATCGGTAGCTATAGTCTTGGAATCACCGTTGAAAGTAATACTGTAGGTCATCTCAGGTATACTCCATCCTGTACCCCAATCGTATTTGTCTCCAATCATGCTCCAATTAAGACCACCGTTAGTACTCTCCCAAAGCTCTTTACTATCCGTATCTATAACTCTTAAGGTACCAGGTTGATCATTATCAACCCATATTATCAGATTTCTGCTTCCTAGATTGCTAGCATTGGTCAATTGAACCCATGACCATGAACCTGTAAAGGTTCCTTTGTAAAGATATCCTCCGTAAGGATCATCTGTAATGCAGTAGTAACCAGGATCCCACACGTCTCCGTAAGTAGTAACGTAGATAACATCCGGATTGTGAGGATCGAGAGCCATATCTATAATCTGACCAACACCACTTGCTATACGCTGCCAATTAATCCCTCCGTCAAAACTCTGGTATAATACAGCTGGACCACAAGCAAATCTGCCTTCACCTGCTAATATGTATAACCTGTTTTTATCTCTCGGATCCACTACTATCTTCAGTATGTGCAAGTTTGACGGCAGAGTAGAATTACTTACTCTACTCCAACTCTCGCCTCCATTCGTAGTTTTGTATACCTGCCCATCCGCCATGTTAAACTGAGAATGATAGGCAGCATAACCTGTTAAACCGTCTATTTTAGATATTTTTATATCCGTTATATAGCCTTGATCCAAGACATTGTAAAATGTGTCCCCAAAATTTACACTTTTAAATATTCCCTCTTCTGTTCCAAGGAATATTACTGAGGCATCTAAAGGATTAAAACCAACTCCACTAACGTGAGTAACGGTAAGTCCTCTGAAAGATCCAATCGCGTCCCAACTTGCTCCTCCATCTAAAGAACGATAAGCACCACTTAAATCACTAGCTACTACTATGATCCCAGTAGGCCCTACACCTACCGTACTAAAAGCCCCTCCACCACCTGGGTTTGTCGAACTTAGTATGTCGAAAAAATCGGAACTGACATTTGTAAAATAAGTACTAAACGCAGCTATAAATAAAACAATCGCAAGAAAATAGTACATAGCAAAAAACTCTATACTATTTTAGGTTAAGGGATGCGAATTTGCCAAACGATTGTCGAAAATTAAAGATCGTGCATACAAGCCCGGTATAAAACTAGATATAAAGAAACTCCAGGAAATTTGTAATTTAAGTACGTTGATAGGAGATTTTGAAAAAATAACCTTTTTTCCTCAAAAAGCTAAAGAAGCTAACAAAATTGGCTAACTTTGCGACGATCTGTAAATGGGAATATTATGTTAGGAACGTTATACCAAAAAAGATACATCTATCCAAAGGAGAGTATCAAGTATTAATTTAGATTGTAAAAAACGTTAAGTTAGTAAACAATTCATATACTAAGGTATACAGATAGAAACGTGGTTAAACACAAATGTGTTTGTAAATTTTATTTTAGATATGGAATTAGGCACTTTGTTGTAATTGAGACTATGATACAGTTAAGTTTCTATCTCATTTAACACTCTAGAGCGTCTATCTGTTTTATCAGTTGTGCTTCCTCTAGAATAGTTGCAGCCTTTGCAATTGTGTAAAACGGCATACCACTTTTTAGCGATATTTCAGTTAAAGAGTTAGTACCGTCTGAGTAGTTAAGAACCCACAGAAAAGCAAGTTGCAACTCTTTTTTCTTGCTTTCACCGCCTATTCTCTCGTAAAGTCCTCTTTTACCTAGTTGAGGTTCGCCGTAAGGGTATAAGTTCAAATAAAATTTGTTTGCGTCTAGAGATCCTAGCAGGTAGAGTATGAATCTTACACTTTTTGAAAGTTGTCTTTTCTCTATAAACGACAAGTTATCACCAGATGTGTGGTACTCTTTGTAGGTTCCCCATTGAGCCCTGCTTAGTAGTCCGAAAGGCAAGTTGAATCCTGGAGAACAAAATTGCCTTTCGTCATACCCGTAAGGGTGAAAATCGTGTATTCTAACGATATCACCAAGATCCCGAGCTAGAGAAGGTAAAAACTTGTCAAAAAATGAGTCACCTTTTCTTGATCTTTTGTAGTTGAACCCCGATCTATCTCCTACAGCTGATATTACCAATCCTGCCTTTATATTTGATAGATTGTCCTTATTTAAAGCTAACCACGTTATAGATCCTATGGTACCAGGTATAAACAGAAATCGAAAACTTAGTTCGGGGATAATATCTTTTATAATGCTTGCCACTTTAGACAAAACTACTATGCCCGAAACGTTATCGTTAGCCATCTGAGGATGACATATATGTGTAGTAAGAACAACTTCTTTTTTACTTTTTCCTTTTACAAGCAGTTCTCCGTAATGTAAATACCCTTTAGAGAGTGTAGAAGCTATTTTAACTCTATACTTCTTTCCCTTGAATCTTGATAGCCAGCTATAAGGAATGCAAAATCCCCAATCTCTGTTGTAATAGCTGGTTCGGTACGGTATAAGATCGGGTCTCTCTTTTAGGTAAAATAGGTGTTGTAACAACTCTTCTCTGGATACTATCTTGTCTACTGAAATACTGTAGTTAAGGAGATGGAGCTTGTGGTCCCTATAATCGACTAAAACGTTTCCTTGCTCGTCCTTTACCCACGCCTCTTCTACGTTCCACTCCAGAGGAACTTCCCAATCAAGGACCTTTGTACCGCTTGGTACAGATTTTATCTCTATACCTGTTTTTTCTTGAATCCATTTTAGAGTTCTAACGGTCTCTTTACCAGTTATACTTCTACCCCATGGGTATATCTCTCTTGACCATTCGTACAGTTCTGCGCTCAGTTCGTCTAGATCTAAATCTCTAGCAATCTCAAACCACATTTTTATCAAATAGAGGCCAGTTTTTATCTTTTTCAGAAATAACTTTTATCTCTATCGGCCATCTAATAGCGAAAAATGGATCGTTGTATCTTATACCTCTCGCAGCTTCTGGTTTGTAAAATTCCCCCATAAGATAGAGGACTTCGGTGTTATCTTCAAGCGTTACAAAACCGTGGGCAAATCCCTTAGGTATATACAAAGCTTTACGGTTTCTATCGTTTATTTCTATAGAAAAATGTTTAAATCTAGTAGGAGAATCTTTTCTTAGATCCACTACTACATCCCATATAGCTCCTTTGGTTACCCTCACAACTTTTACCTCTTCCCAAGGTGGAACTTGATAGTGTAAACCGCGTAAAGTACCCCTTTTTTTGTTCCAAGATAGATTATGCTGGACAAATTTTGTGTGTAAATTTAAACTTTTAAACTCCTTTTCACAGAATATTCTAGCAAACCCACCTCTTTCATCTTCAAAAGGAGATAGTTCTATTACGTAAAGACCGCTTATATATGTTGTTTCAAATCGCATATACAAGTACCACGCAATGAGCTTCTATCACCTTTCCTTCCCCTATAGGACCCACCTTTTCATAGCTGCGAGCCTTGATCCCTACAGAACCCTCTTCAATCCATAGCAGTTCTGCTATTCTCTTTTTTATTTGTGGGTAATATTGAGCTAACCTTGGAGTCTCAGTTATAACTGTTATATCCACGTTAGCTATCGCAAACCCCGATGATCTTATCTCATCAAACGCTGTTTTTAGAAATATCGTACTATCGGCATTTTGCCACTTGGGATCATTATCAGGAAACATAGTACCTATATCTGGAAAACCACAAGCTGAAAGTAACGCGTCTGTAAGAGCATGGATCACAACATCCCCATCGCTATGTCCAACGGGACCCACTGGAGAATCTATAATTACTCCTCCTATTACACATTTTCTCCCTTTCTCCAACCTGTGAACATCAAAACCGTGCCCCACTTTAAACTTCATACACCTCTACCTCCGGTATAGCTACAAACGTTTTTCCTCTCCATCCCTGCTCTCTTAATTCTTTTATAATTTCATTCTTTATATTCCAAGGGAGAATAAATATAAGATCGGGATTTCTCTCTACTATCGCTTCGGGAGATAATATAGGAATTCTTGTACCAGGCAAAAATTTGCCTTGTTTTACAGGATTTTTATCTACAGTAAACTCAATAAATTCCGGGCCTATACCGCAGTAATTAAGCAAAGTATTCCCCTTAGCTGGAGCACCGTAAGCTGCTATAGATAAACCATGTTCACTCTTTTCCAATATAAAACTTAGTAGTTTAACTTTGGTCGCCCTTACTCTCTTACTAAACGATCTGTAAGTATCTAAATCTCTTATACCAAACTCTACTTCTTCCTGTTCAACTTCAAATACTGAAGCATCTACTTCTTTCTCTCCGTAAGAAAGGTATATCCTCAGCGAGCCTCCATGAGTAGGAATTCTATCTATTCTAAACAACGTTAAATTATATTTTTTAAATATAGGTTTGAGAGACGTTATCGATAGATAGGAATAGTGCTCGTGATAAATCGTATCAAATTGATTGTAACGTAGAAGGTTTAAAAGATGGGGAAACTCTAAGGTAGCTACACCTTTGCTCTTTTCCAAAAGCAAGCTTATCCCTTCTACAAAATCGTTTATATCAGGTACATGCGCTAACACGTTGTTCGCTATTAGCAGAGATGGCAACAGTTTCTCTTCTATCAACTCCAAAGCTAATGATTTGTTAAAAAAGGTATTTCTGGTAGGTATATTCTTACTCTTTGCGTATTCAGCTACGTTACGGGCAGGTTCTATACCCAGCACTTTTATTCCTTCTTTCTTAAACTGTTCTAAAAGAATACCGTCGTTACTTGCAATTTCTATAACTAGATCTTTGCCCGAAAGAGATAAGGTTTTTATCATATTTTCGGCGTAGTTTGTTAAATGCGCAACCCACGTAGAAGAGAAGGAAGAAAAGTAAGCGTATTCTGTGAAAATGTTTTCTGGTTTTTCATATTCTGGAAGTTGGACAAAAAAACATTTTTTGCACACAAATACTCTCAAAGGATAAAATACTTCGAACTTATCGAGGTTTTCTTTGCTTACATAAGAGTTGGCAAGAGGGGTCATGCCAAGATTAAGAAAGGGATTATCAAGTTCCGAACAACAACCTCTACATCTCATTAGAAGTCTCCAAATAGAGATTTCTTCTTCGGTTTTTGTGCTTTATATTCATACCCTAAGTGCCTGTACGCTTCGGGTGTAGCAACTCTACCTTTAGGAGTTCTTTTTATAAAGCCTATTCTAACTAAGTACGGTTCACAGACTTCCTCTATCGTTCTTTTATCCTCACCAACACCAGATGCAAGAGCATTTATCCCTGCAGGCCCACCTCCATACATATCTATAAGAACTCTTAATATTTTTCTATCTATCTCATCTAATCCTTTTTCATCTACACCCAACTGCTCTAACGCCTCTATGGCTAACTTTTTTGTCACAACTCCGTTAGATTTGACTTGGGCAAAATCTCTCACTCTCTTAAGCAATCTATTTGCAACTCTTGGAGTCCCTCTACTCCTTCTAGCAATTTCTAGCGCTCCTTCTTCCTCAATCGATATATCTATTATTCTGGCGCTTCTTTTGATAATTCTTACAATATCGTCAAAATCGTAAAAGTCTAGTCTATGAACAATTCCAAAACGTGCACGTAACGGAGAACTAACCAGTCCTGCTCTTGTTGTTGCTCCTATTAAGGTAAATCTGGGTAAGTCTATCCTTATTGAACGAGCGGCTGGACCTTTGCCAATAACCATATCGAGTTTAAAATCTTCCATTGCCGGGTATAGTATCTCTTCAACAGATGCGGGCATCCTGTGAACCTCGTCTATAAAAAACACTTGTCCTTCTTCTAAATTTGTCAATATTGCTGCTAAATCACCGACTCTTTCCAACGCTGGTCCGGAGGTTGCTTTGAATGTACTTCCCAGCTCGTTAGCTATAACCTGTGCCAAAGTAGTTTTTCCTAATCCCGGAGGCCCAAAAAGTAACACATGATCGAGGTTATCCTTCCTTTCTTTGGCTGCATACACAGCTATTTTCAAATTCTCTACAATCTGTTTCTGTCCTATATATTCAGAAAAATTGGAAGGTCTTATCTTATGCTCGTAAAAGTTATCATCGTTATCAAAAATCGTTGAAACTATTCTCTTGCTCATCTCTTAGCAAGTTTAGAAAGAGATTTTTTGATTATATTCTCTAACGATTCCTCCCCACCAGAGACCACCTCTTCCACAGCCGTTCTAGCCTCTTTCGAAGAAAATCCCATATTCTCCAACAACGTTACTACCTCTTCTATCTCGACCACTTTATCTGTACCAATTTCCCGGGCAAAATCAAGCTTTTCTATCTTATCTTTCAACTCAAATATTATCCTTTCCGCAGATTTTTTACCTACCCCGCTTATAGAGAAAAAAAAATCTTTGTCGCCACTTTTTATAGCAGCTACCAAATCTTGTATAGGCTTTTCTATAATTTTTTGTGCTAGCTTAGGACCTACGTTACTGACTTGTAAAAGTAACTTAAAGAAATTTATTTTATTTTCATCTATAGACCCGTATAAGGAGAGCTCGTTTTCCCGTTTTACAGTATGGGTATATACAGTTATAACTTCTCCCTTTTTTATCTTTTCTATCTCGTCTTTAGGAAGATACACCTCGAAACCTATACCGCTGTTTAGAGGTTCTATAAAAATAAGTTTACTCTCTATGTTTACCAGCGTTACCTCTCCTTTCAGATAAGAAAACATTTTTAACTTTCTTCTACATATTTTTTAACTATAGATACATCCATAACTTTTTTCTTATGTTCCACGAGAGAACGTATAAATCTTTCCAATTCCTCGAGTTGAAAGGATCTTTTTAGGTTATTTTTATTTTTTAGAAACTCATCTTTACTGACTTTCTTTATTTCTGTCACTCGGTAC
>JALWYX010000018.1 GCA_027078415.1 Thermoanaerobaculia bacterium | reverse complement strand
AAAACACTCCAATCTCTGCTCCTTCAACTGGATAACCCTCAGATGTTATAACCTTACCTCTAGCTACAAAGGTAGGCTTCAAGAGGCACTCTAGCTCCATAGAACCCTTAACCTCTATCTCATGCCACTCTCCCACCAACCCTCCCCTCTCCTCACATATAACTACAACCCTACCAGAGCGCACCTTAAACAAAAACTTATCCTCAGACTTACTAGATAATACCTGTAACTTTCGCGTATTATCCCTTACAAAGACAAATACCTCCTCATCAACTTTGTTCAACTTCGATCTATCAACTTTAACAACCAAGTTGACTTGAGAAAAAAGAGGAAACGCTAAAAAAAGAGCTAGAGCACCTCTCATAACCACTCCCTCCTACTTGCTAGCTTTACCAGAAACACCTTTACTTAGTTTACTAGAACCAACATCTTCACTAAATTCAACCGATACTAACATACCACCTGTGCTAGCACAACTAGCACCATCTCCCCCTGTACCAAGATTAGCATAGGGAGCAAAACAAACGAGACAACTACAATTACCTAAGATTATAGTTGCTGCATTAGGTAACACTTTTAAGCAGTACTATAAAGGAAACCTAATTGGAACTGTTATGTGTAACAAAACAATAGATAAAATTCCAGGTTAACTTGCTTAATAAATTGTTAAATTAAATGTTTTGATTAATAATTCTCCAGTTGGTTAAATATTCATCAAAAAATCACTACAAAATTACCAATTTACCCTTAGAGAAGAGAGATTATTTGATTGCACTTTCTAAGCATGGAATATGATAAACAAAATCAACAAAAAAATTGCGCCTTAGGACACAAGGCCCCAAGGTCTAGAAAAAAATACTTTCACTTTTTATTGTCTACTCTCGTTATGCAAATATTACTCGGAACATATTTGACACTTGAACCGACAATTCCTGGAATTGGAGCTACACTCACACTCAAAACTTTCTATACCACACACTGAACAAATACTTTGAGCCCGAGCTTCACACGTGTCGCACCAAAAAACACACAGTATCATTAAATTTAGAATCTGAAGAAGTCATTAACGTGTGTTTTTCCCAATTTAGGGCTTGTAGGATCCATATATCAAACTTTTTATATTTTCAATGTCGAGCCTAAATTCATTATTATCTTCTGTTCCATAACCCACAGGCATAACAACAAATTCAGATTTTCCGTTATTAGCCACTTCAAATTCCTCAACTATCTCGGCCTTTCCTCTAAGGGGGACCTGCATAAATGAAGCTTGCAAAATATTTTTGCTAGAACTATCAACTTCTGCTATCAAAATTGTAGTACTTTTAAGAATCTTGCTTCTGGCTTTTTCCATTGCAGATACGTAGACAGCTACTTTGCCACTATCCACATCTTTCATAACTTGTGCACTTTTAATAACAACAGGACTGGATTCAACGCTGATAACCTTAATAGGATAAGTACTATCTACCAGCCTTATAGAAGCGTACAATACACTTGAAAAACCTACAATAACCATTAGGATTCCCTTCGCTAAAATGTACCTTCCTCTTTTCATACTTACCTCCTTTCACTTTTTTAAGGTAATAATCCATCTTAGGAGAAGTGTAAAAAAAAAGTCAAGTGGAAAATTGTTTTTTAGAAGGTATATATTTTTAAGCAGGTAAATTTGTGTTGATATATCTCGTTTTCTGAAAAAACGGTGACGTTTGTTAAGCGATTGTTTATTTTTATCTAAACTCCTACCCTTTTCGATATTGTTATCTAGAGATATATTTATTTAACAATTATCTCTGTAACAGAACAATCGTATTACTATCAAATGAGTGATTATTTTAATTAAACCAACTGCTTTAGAAAAGCGAGTTTAGGAAGGTTATTTCTCCGCTTTTTATGGTGAATTTAGAGGTTTTTATTCTTTTGGTACCATCGAAAATAAGCAAGTAATAATCCCCAGGTGCCATCTTGTCTATAATAGCTATCCTACCATCCACAGATGGAGTTAAGATAGTTCTATGTGGAAATACAGGACCAACTATGTGTTGACACGCTTTTTCTTTATAGGAACATACAAAGTATCTAGAAGCACGTATATAATCACCGTTTAGGAAATTTACCACTTTATCACTTAAAACAACTAACTTACCTGTTTTTTCCAACTTTATCTCTATAGGTTCTTCTGTGTATTCCAAAGCTTTAAAAGCTCCAAACGATACTGACTCTCCCCTACCTAAAGCTCCTATGATCAACTTACTATCAGATAGTACCTCTAAATCAAAAGTTTTGGT
>JALWYX010000017.1 GCA_027078415.1 Thermoanaerobaculia bacterium | reverse complement strand
TATGACGTTTTATCCTTATCGGGTTACTGGGCATCAAGAGGAGTTGATTTGGTTATTTTCCAAGATCCTCCTTTGGAAAAGATAACGTTTCTCAATATCTTTGTTGATAAATTCAAGGGAGATATATCGTACGATAGTTACTCTTCACCGATTGGTGCTAAAGGGTATGCTTTTGTTAGAGGTGAAGATCTTTCTTTACAAGTTATTGTTGATATACAGGAAAAGCAAGGTAGGGTCCAACTTTTTTTTCCAGATCCCACTTTGACTGAACCATCAATTTTTATCTATAAAAATATAATTGTGGATAATGTTTACAGTTTTGTAAAAACTGTTGTAGGGTTTCAGATAACCCTTAAAGGAGGAAAAAGTTACATACTATTTTTAAAACGCAATTTAGGAGCTGAGGGTAACATAGTTAAAGGAAAAATCGAGGTAAAAGATATAAAGATAATACCTGTTAGTGAAATATTACGAAGGTTGCAGATTTCTGAAGAGAACCAGCGTAAAAGGTTAAAACATTATAGAGGTATAAACACTACTTACCTTCGTTTCCAAGAGGGACCTCAAGGCAGTATAGAAGTCACTTTTAAAGGCCCTGTATTTTTTTACGAAGATAGATTTGACTGGGTATGGCAGGAAGTTTATATAAACGGCGTTAAGTGGCGTAGTAAGAAATTGCCTGAGATTCCTATTATTCAACCTGAAAAAGCGTCTACTATGCCAATCGAGATAACTTTTACTAACGATTATCTTTATTCGTTAGAAGAGAGTGAAAAAATCGATGGTAGGGATTGTTGGGTTGTCTCTTTTAAACCTAGAAAAGATCAATACGGAGAAGAACGAAAGCTATATAGAGGTAAAGTGTGGGTGGATAAGGAGCATTTCGTACGTATAAAGAGCGTATCTGTTCAGTTGGGACTCAAAGGAGATGTGATAAGTAACGAGGAGACGATTTTTTACAAAGCTGTATCTCCAAATGGCGTGGTTGTTGAGTGGAACAAGTTAGAAGAAAAAGATTTTGTTATACCAACACGATCCCTAAACCAACAGATATTTAACGTAGCAAACACTGCGGTTACTGTAGAAAAAGAGACTGTAATAACAGATATAAAAATAAACGATCAGAACTTTTACAGCGAGTTAGAAAGAGCACACTCCAGCGATTATACGATGGTAAGAGACACAGAGGAAGGTCTCAAGTATCTTGTTAAGAGTGAGGATAAATTCCGTAAAGAAAAAGAGGGTTTTGATACAAACAAATTATTCGCTGTAGGAGGTATATTTTACGACGATTCTCTAGATTTTCCTTTACCTATAGGGGGCGTTAATTACCTATCGCTTGATTTTAAAGGTAGTGGATCCCAATTTAACCTCTTTTTCGGTGGTATTATAACAAACGTCACTTGGTCCGATCCTAAAGTAGGAAATAGTAAATTTGATGCAGGATTCAATCTTTTTGCATTATTTATACCTTTCGAGGACAAACTTTTTAACGAAAGCCAATTATTACCGGAAGAAACGGTCAAAGTAACAACAGGTAGTGTTTCCTTTTCATTAGGACACCCAGTAGGTCAGTATGGAAGAGTAGAAGCTGAAATAGAGGCTATACCTGTTTATTTTAAAAGAGCTAAAACTACAGCACCTGAATTTATTCTCCCATCAAATCATATAGTAACCTCGCTAGATCTATCTGTAGATTATTCGCGTAAAGGATATATTTTTTCAGGGGCTTTTGTATACAACCAGAGAAGTAAATGGGAAAAATGGGGATTAGGGGAGCAAGGAAGCGACCCAAACTTTAGCAAAAAGAGGAAATTTTACACATGGGAGCTAAGCGTTACCAAAAATTGGTACTTCTCCAATTTTAAAAGATTAACATTGGAGCTCAACTACGTAGATGGTAAATATTTAGATAGATTCAGTAAATATAGCTTTGGTTTTTTTGGAGATACCAGAATAAGTGGATATCAAAGTGGATTTATAAGAGCAGAAAGAGCTTACATAGCGCACGTTACATACGGTATAAATATTGGAGAGATAGTAAGGTTGGAAACAATTCTAGATGCAGCATTAGCGTACGATAAGGAGACGGGACTTAACGGAGAAAAACTAGCAGGAATAGCTGTCTCTGGTAGCTTTATCGGGCCGTGGCAAACTCTTATCCAACTAAATGCTGGAACCCCTCTTATTGGCCCCGATAAAGGCTTTGTAGCATATATAGCTGTTTTGTATCTATTTCCTAAATGACGGAAGTAACAAGCCTTAAACCAACACATTAAATGTTAATGGTTACAGTAATTATCGCAACGTTAATAACGTTTGTTATCCTAATAATCCCCACATTAACAATTATTAATTATCTAAAACTTACCAGATTAGAAACAAGGCTAAAACTGCTAGAAAATCAACTAAAAAATTCTAATTCTGACAATAAAAAAATAAAAGATAACTTTTCAGAAATAACTAGTAAACATATTGCAGCAAAGAGCGAGATAAAAGTAACACCAGAATCTAAAAAACAGCTAAAAGACATTCCTCTCGAGAAAACAGATATAAAAAAGAAGTCTGTGGAAATAGAAAGAGCAAGCAACTTAGAAGAAAAAGCGAAAAATGAGACAGAAAAGCAAAGATCATATGATGTTTTAGAAAAATTTTTACAAGCTTTTTTTCTTAAAGTAGGTAGTGTATTACTTTTTTTAGCTGCAATATGGTTCCTTAAATACTCCTTAGAACAGCTGGGAGAATATGCCAAAATAGTCCTCTCTACTCTTATAGGGATATCTATATCTATCTGGGGTTTTTTCGATACCCTAAAATCGAAATTACGCGGTTCAATCTTAGCAAGTACAGGTATAACTATAGCAATAGCGTCTATCTATATAGCCCATCAAAAGTACCACATACTCTCATCTGAACTTTTTATAGCACTATCAATAATATTAGTTGCTTGGGGAATTTTTGTATCCTTGTATCGTAACACTCAACTAGTTGCTTTCTGGAGTATACTTCTTTTAGGCACGCTTCTTCCTGCTAGCGATGTTACACTCTACCCTAACATCCTCCTCCCATACTTAATATTTATCAACTTCCCTGCCTTCATATTAGCGATACAACGTGAATGGCATTCCTTAGCAATACTAGCTACATTTTGGCATCTAAGCTATGGTACTTTTAGCGCGATATTTGGACCCGATTATGTAAATTTACAAGAAATAATTTACTCTTACTTAGCGTATCTACCATTCATAATAGCAACAGCTTATCAAGTTTTAAAAAGTGTAAACAAACGAATAGTTTACCTCTATTTCGTTCTGTCTCTAACGTCAACTTCGGTCCAAGTACTGCTAACTTCTATTACACCTAGCGACTACCTAAAAGCACTTATTCTAGGTAGCTGGGCAATCATATTATTCATCTGCGGTACCGTTATCTACAAAATTAAGCAACACTCACACGTTATATTTGTATTTGGCTCTTTAGGACTCTTTTTTACAACTGCTACTATCGCAACTACTATAAACTCTGAATTTAAAATATTTTTATACTCTCTACAGTTTCTACTATCTACTATAGCTATAACCACCCTTACATCAAACGCAAAGCTAGCCTCTAGATCCGTATTTTTTATGAGTATCCCTCTTATTTTGGCGCTAGATAAAATCTCTTCTACGTCTTATCTCAAACTACCTTTGAAACCAGAAACTATCTCTACCCTTTCCGTCGTGCCCTTTCTTCTATTCCAGTTTTACTACCTATTAAAAAAATTTAAAAACCAGAGAAAAGAGATAAAAGCAGCTTCTATATTCTTGAGTATATCTATAGGTTTATTCTTCACAGTATTTACCTGGGAATTTACCCACGCTAACCTAAATAAAAATCTAGCTACCACTATCTCTTTGCTGCTCTACATTTACTTAACTTTACCTTTTTACTTTATACCCAACAGATACTTACCGGAAAAAGCTGTCCAGATACTCCTCTTTTTAATATTAGCTAAAGCTTTATTTATAGACATATGGTATTTAGATAAATTGTACAGGATAGTTCTAACACTTTTTATGGGAATTGCCTTTATAGCTACTGCCTTTAAAAAACGCTTAAAACAACCTAGCTAACAAAAAAAGCGCATCTATGCCAAGTAACAACTTTCAATATATAAAATCGCTTCTAAAGATAGATACCTCAAGTTGATCGCTCTAGTAGCAACGCAGTAAAAGCTAGTCTGAACTTTAATTAGCTTCACAGCTAAGTAATAACAAAACTATCACAAGTGATTCCTTAGAGTATTTCGACAGATGTTACAGAGTTGTGTAAACATAAAGCTGCTACTACGATATGGAAACTCATAGTAACTATAGTATTACGTAGATAACAAAATAAAAACTGATATTTACTTACACACAGACAAGGGACGTTGAGAGATAATATTGACAAATCTAAAATAAAACTTTAATCCATAGTTCAAATAGTACAAAGGATATATACACATCCACAACAGATGTTACACTATAAGAAGTCGAAATCTTATTAAACACAAATATAGTTTGATATAGGTTAAGAGTTTCAGAAACTATTTAAATATTGATCTTAACAAAGGCAACCTATAAACAAACTTTTTTGTAAAGGAAACATTTGGTCTACACAAAATAAAAACAAGAGTAATTGTATATAACAGTTACGGTAAAAAATTACTATCGCGTAAAATACCATTATTAAAAGATACAGATACTAAAATAAAAACCACTTATTTATGTGATAGCAGAACGAAAGTAATATTAGAAAACTTGTGTATTTTATTGTAGGGGTGTTAGTAGGCAATTAACAAACATACACCTTTTAATATAGCAGAATGCCGTAAAACTTTGACTGTATTGCGTATTACGCAATTAGATCGGTATACAAAATACAATGGAAATCTAAACACTTTGCAAAAGTTACTATAGTCAATTAGCCTTGTTGTTATTTATAACTAACAGTTATTGCCGTTATCTTCTATCAACACCTTGAGTGTTATGCAATATGTATATATACCACACTGCAGCAAATTAGCACTATACACGTACAAGTATAGCTTTTTACCATACGCAAATTACTGAACTAACAAATGAAGCTTTGATCTCGTGTATTATTAACCGCTTTGTAACATTATGTTAAAGTTATTCGCGGTAGAATATATTGGACTCTCGATATACCGTCTTTATAATGATCACCTGAAAATACAACTGAAGAAATCTTCATAAATGGAGAACTAAATTTATTTTCTAAAACTTCCCTCCTCTATAACAGTATGCTGGTCGGGATAGATTCTAAAAAATGGACTCTCCAATGGTTTTCTATTTTCTCCTAAATATATGGGGACAATTTTTACTTTGTACTCCCCTGGTGCTAAGCCAGTTATAACAAAACCACCTGTTGGGGAAGGAACTATCTCCGAGTTAAAGTAAGATAAACACTCTCCGCCCTTTTTACAAACGTATACTCTATAACTATCATCAAAATTATCTCCAGTACTTTTACCTTCAAATACAGCAGCACCGCTGCCACTCTCAACTATTAACTGTACATAACCCTCTTTTTCCTTATCCACTAAAAAGGCCTCCGTGACCCATCCTTTTTCACGAAAAGTCACTACACTTTTTTTGGGAAACAGATAAATATTGTGATAAGGAAGATTGGAAAATTTTGCTATATAACGCTTTTCTTCTTTATTGCTTTCTTTAAAATCTTTAGCAGTTACAACACCGTAAAACTTAGCTTCTTCTCCTTCTTCCGTTGTAGCGGCTGATAAGCTAAAATGAGTACCTTCTAAAACAGCCGTTACACTTATACCTTTTCCTATAGATTTATACTCAGGGGACAATACTTCTACTTGGAGATCTTTACCTTTCTTAAGTGTAACTTGGTAACCATTATTACTCGTTGTAAAGGTTTCTGGCCCAAAATAGCCCTTCTTAGGATGATGAATAAAAACTAAATACTCTCCACTTTTTAGATACTTACATACAGCTTTGCCTTCTTTATCGCTACGCGTAACACAGGAAAATAAAGGTTCATATCTTTTATTGTGTAGATAGACAAAAACTTTTGCATTTTTAACTTTTCTACCTCTATCATCTTTTATAACAAAAGAAAGCTGTTGGTTTTCCAACTCAACCTTAATTTTCTTATTTCCTAGACAATCACCCATTACAACTCTTGAGAAAAAATGTGTAGTAGACAACCTTTTTTCATACTTGAATCCTACCTCCTCTATAAAAACTTCTTCTGGCTCTCCATATTCTAAGTAGGTCTCTATAAAACTTTTTCCCTTAACTATATCTTTTACTTTTACTGTCTTTTTCAAATCATCTAAACTTGCAGAATCAACTACCCAATCTCTACCCCTCCACCTAATAGAAACCAACAACTCCTCCTTATCACTAACTTTGGTAACCTTATCATCTTCATTATCAATCCCTACAACCTCAATTGCATACTCACACTCATTTGTATCCAGAATAATCTCTTTGTTATCTTTCTCCTTTACTTCATACAAAGCTAAACGCCCGGGTATAACGGAAGGTCTACGTTTTCGCTGTTTTCTAAGCGGTCGTTTAACTGAATATTTAACTGAATATATCCAAGGGTAAACAAACGACCATACAAATTTATCCTTTAGAAAAACAGGGGATCCTACAGAGGTACCAAACCTACGGTAAGGGGAAAAGATGAAATAGCTGTGAGGAAAACTCTCTATCTCGGTATCTACGGGCTTTAAGTAAATAGCAATATCTTTCTTTAAAGGCGGAGTCAAAGATACCTTAACATTACTTGATGCAATTAACTCTATAGTACCCACATCTAAAGGAGTGTTTAAAACATTATTTACCCTTTTTTTGTAAAAAAAGGGAGCATAACCATCTGCAAATACAGAAAAATGGACAGCTTCAGCCTTTTTGATCGTATTTATATAAACAAACATTTTAAATTTACCTTTTTTATCTGTAAGAGAATAAAGGTATCTATCTAAATTGTATTTCCTTAAAAATCTCATCTCATCGCCCATATCAAATTTACCTGTTTTCGTTCTTATTACCTGGGTGTAGTGTGGCAAAAGTTCGGGAGGTAAGATGACAGGATAGTACCCCACTTTAGCTCCAGCTATAGGAAGGCCGCTTACTTTATCAATCACAACACCTTTTAACTCTATAAAATCACTATCAGGTACACCATCACACACTACTTCTGTAGTAGAGCCTTTTTTTACAGTTATAGGGTGCGTCTGAAGGGAGTGGTTATAGGAATATTTCATACATACTACTAAGTATCTCCCTTCTTTTAGCTTGAAGCTGTATCTGCCCGGTTTCAAATCCTTACGAAACTCTACAACCGGTCTATCGTTATCCTCATTTTTAAGGATACCTATAACACCTTTATCCTCTTCCTCTTCAGGGAAAAAATTTACCCGCACTTCACCACTTTTAGCGTAAGTAGCTAAACTATAGAGACACGCCACAGCAAAACAGAGTACTCTTGTCATCTTACCCCCCTATAGCTATCTTAGCTAACTTTCATTGTTCCCAATATCCTGCGAACAAGGATCATATTTGACGGTATTGAGTATTCTACACCAGAAATCGGTTGGATCATCACAAGAATTTGTGGGGATCCAATTATCACATGCTCTACCATCCTCTATACAAAAAGATTCATCTACGTAATCATTAGGATTAGGATCAGGACTCCAAGCACAAAACTCATACCCGTCAGCATAAAGATAACACTTATAAGAAATAGATATACTACACGCGAAACGCGGACCTAAA
>JALWYX010000016.1 GCA_027078415.1 Thermoanaerobaculia bacterium | reverse complement strand
TCTAAGCCTAAAACCTATATCTATTCTGTTATCCCACTTACCAAAAGTTTGCACTAAATATTCCAACTCTTCCAACCTTTCGACAACCACAAAAGGCTTAAATCCCAAAAACTTACTTACCATAGCTATATCTATATATTCGATATCTTTAAAACCGTTACAAACCACAATAGGTGTTCTAAGACCGATCTCTTCTCTCTCTCCAAACAGCACTATAGCCGCAATAAGCTCAGCTTTAGATCCAACTTCCAATCCAAAAGAAGCTATCCCAATAGACAAAACGTCTTCTACAACGTGAGCGTTCTGATTTACCTTCAAAGGATATAAAGGGAAAAAATTACCCTCGTAACCGTACTCTTTAAAAGCCCTTTTAAAACTAAGAGCTATCTCGTTAAATTTCACAGAGATAATCTCCGGAAACCTTAATATAACAGGTAACGTTATACCTCTGTGCTCTATCTCCTTAGCTATATCGCTTAATCTATACCCTACGCAATCTTTACCGCGCGGATGGATAACTAGGTAGCCTTCATTATCAACACTCAAAAAAGAGTTTCCCCACCTTTTTATACCGTAAAGTTCTTTACTATTATCCAATCTCCATTCCCTGCTCATAGAAGGATTTTAAAACAAAAAGGTGGGATGTTAATAACATCCCACCCTCGTATAGAGAAAACCTTTACATTAAGAAATGGTCAAACGATTTCCCTTTTCTTAACTTACACTTTGAATGTTTATTCTTTTTTTCTCTACGCAATTCAACCAATTTATTCAATTTCTGAAGTTGCGATTCTGACAAAACTTCTTCAACTTCTCTAGCATACAGTTCTACATCAGCCTTCATCGACTGTTTCAAATTATGAATATTAATCAAAATATTTCCTATCTCTGAGGGCTCTGCTCCGGCCTCTAATCTCTTTGCTAACTGTTCTTTAAGATCTTTTACAGTTTTAGCTTTATTGCGCTTAGCTTTATCCAGATTGGCTTTTATATCTTGCAGTCTAGAAAGCTGATCATCGCTCAAATCCAAAACCACAGCAAAAAAAGGCAGCTTTTTTAAAACTAAAACACCTTTTAATTCCTTAAAATCTCTATCTCCAACTTTACCCTGAGCAAGAAAAGAAAAAACTAGAAAAAAACACGCTAAAAACAAAAAACTCTTTTTCATAACACACCTCCTTTGTAATTTTTAATACAACTTTACTTTCCACACTTGATATCAATAGCTCCATCCTTTAGAAAAATTTTCACCCCGTCTCCGGCGCAACTTTTCATAAAACACCTGAGTCAAGATCTCTAATACAACTCTTCAAAAATCTTCCTCTAACAACCAACATTCATTTTAGTAAGACAAATAAAAGGCAAAAATCTTACGTAGCTTATAAAAACCCTACCAGTGTAGATAAAATAATCCATATCTAAACCGTTTACAAAGGAGAAATATCCTTAGAAAAACAGAAAATATCACTAATCACACACAACTTGAGAAAACCATAAACAACTTACTTCATAAATTAGGATAACTAAACAATATATTTATATGCCACTTTAAAATTAAAAATTCACTACATATTTTTACTATAATTTATATACATTACTTTTAAAAAGTGTTAAAATTTAGATAGCCACCTCTACCCTCCTGGCACCTCGCTATGCGAGGTGCTTTTTTGTTAAAGAAGCTATCTCTCTTTTTATAAAATTGATCTCCTCTAAAGTGAGCAGTCTCATATTTTTAAAGGTCGCAAGATGTTTGCTATTTCTTATTCCAACAACAACCTGAGAATTATCGGTGTCACTAACCAACACGCTTACAAACGGCCATATATTATCTCCGAACCTATCCCGAACCTTCTTAATCACGTTCTGTAAATCTGAGAGAAACAAAGAGTTAGAAAATAGTTTTACCCTGGTACGAAAATCCCGTGTAGAAAAATATTTATCTGAAATATACTTCCCAGTCAAAAGTCCATGCTTGAGAGGCGAGAAAAACACTACGTACCTATTATTCGTGGTAACCCATTTTTCCAATGAACTACCTTTATAACGATCATCCAACACATTCCTCAAAATCTGAACTACGTCAGGAGATATACGTTCAACAACTCTACTAACCTTTCTAACGCTCCAATCAGATAAACCTATGTACCTTATCAACCCTTCATCTCTTAATCTATAGAAAGTATCTAAAGCATCATCCAAATACTGATCTTTATCTCCAAAACTAGCATGATGAAAATAGTAAAGATCTAAGTAATCGACTCTTAGCAACTTTAAAGACCTTTGCAATCTTCTGCGTATAAGCTCAGGATGATAGGGTCTTCCATATCCTCCATATTCGTAACCTACTTTTGAAGCGATAAAGAAAGAGTCGCGTGGTACATTCTTTAAAGCTTCACCTATTACCCATTCAGCGTATCCATTACCGTAAACATCAGCAGTATCTATATGTACAATACCGTAGTCTCTGCAAGTACTTAGCGTTTTTATCAACTCCTTATCATCTACAGGATCCCAGCCAACAAGATGCTCATTCACCCAACCATAACCACCGTAACCCCAGGTACCTAAAGCTATCAATTTACTAAAAACATCTTTAAGTATCATGATAAATCCACCTGTTTACATGCCCTATTTGATGACTTTCTCCAAGTGATAATATATATTTTATGGAAAAAGAGAGGAACTTACATTCTTACATCCTCACCTACCTAGCTCTGGCAATATTGGTGTTTACCTTCTTTAAAAATCTATGGACATGTGACGATACCTACATAATCTTCAGAAGTATAGAGCAACTATACGATGGAAACGGCCCAAGATGGAACCCACACGAAAGAGTTCAAGCATACACGAGTGTACTTTGGTTTTGGTTACTAGCTCTATTTCGTATATTCACAAAAGATCTCTTTTTAATATCTACTCTAATATCCCTTACTCTATCTATACTCCTATTTAAACTTGTAAAAGACAATACTAAACCGCACGTAACCTTACTGTTTGTTCTATTTATAACACTGTCTAAGGGTTTTTTCGATTTTATAAACCCTGGTCTAGAAAATCCTCTGGTATACCTACTACTAGCCTTCATCACGATAAAATGGCTAAAAAAGGAAATAGATCCACCATTAATAATTACTTTGAGTATATTACCTCTATCTAGGCACGATGTAACTTTAATTGTCGCTCCGATAATTATCTATCTGCTAGTAAACACCTTTAAAAAGAGATCTCTAAAAGTTACCTTACTCTTTGCTATAAAATTATCAGCCCCACTAATTATATGGAGTGCATTTGCAATTTTTTACTACGGTCAGCCATTTCCAAACACCGCGTACGCCAAATTAAATCTAGACGTCTCCCCTAAGGAAGTATTGTTATCTTCCTTCGATTACTTCTATACAAACTTAAAATACGATACCTTAACACTGGTTACAATTATATTGCTTATACCCTTTATCTTTTATAAAGAACCCTTATTGGCATCGGGAATAACGCTTTATTTAATCTACCTTATTAAAATAGGTGGAGACTTTATGCTTGGACGATTCCTAAGCTTCCCTTTTATAGTGTCTCTAATCTTCCTTCTCTACAAGGTAAAAAATAAACAAAAGACAGTATTTGCACTTTACCTTTCCATCGTTACATTTTTTTCCTTATACAAGCTATACAACCCCCCTCTACTTGCACCTATAATACCCAAATTTACAGGACACGCAGCTCTACTGTCACCCAGAGTAGCAGATGAAAGAGGCTTCTACGTATCTAATACCTCTATAATCGATTACTTGAGATACTTAACAGGAAAAATAGGTTTTTTCCCTTCACATTCCAGAATAGAGTTAGCTATATATATAAAAAACACCCCAATTAAGATAGTACAGTTTGCCAATATAGGTTTTTTAGGTTATTATGTAGGAACAGAAAAAATAGTAATAGACCCTCTTGCCTTAACAGATCCTTTCCTAGCCCGGATAAAGTGCACACCATTCCCACGGTTCAGACCAGGTCACTGCATACATCCTCTACCTGACGGATACATAGAAACACTTTTAAAAGAGAAAAACGTTTTAAAAGACCCAGAGTTACACCAGTTATACGAAATAATAAAAAGCGTTACAAGTGATCCTTTGTTTTCATGGACCAGGTTAAGAAACATTGTAAAACTAAATTTTTCTATCTTCTTCGATCAACACCGATCTTAGGACACAACTCGCTTATTAAACATTTGGAACACCAAGGCGACACAGGTGTACATACTGTTTGGCCAAAAGCAACCAAAATACGGTTAAATTTGTTTTTCAATTTATCCGGCACCAATTTATGCAACTCTTCTTCAGTTTCTTTATTAGTTCTAGTACGTACCAATCCCCATCTATTGGATATTCTATGAACATGTACATCTACTCCTATAACCTTTTCTCCAACAGCCTCTGCCAAAAAAACGTTAGCTGTTTTCCTCCCTACACCGGGAAGTTTTACAAGTTCATCAAAAACTGTTGGTACTCTGGAGTTGTATTTTGTTACTATAATTTTAGCAAGTTCTACAAGCTGTTTTGCCTTAGTCTTGTAAAAACCTACAGGATACAACAACTTTTCCAATTCTTGAGGAGTCAATTTACTCATTTCCTCTGGACTTTTAACCTTGTCAAATAATTTACTCATCACTTTAGCAGTTGTTTCATCTTTAGTTCTACTACTCAACAAAGTACCCACCAATTTCCTAAAATCGGACCCTTCCTTTTGTTCCAGAAGATCTATCAAAGGAGGCTTCTTTCCAAATTTATCAACACTCTCTCTAACCTTATTCAAAACAAACTCTAAATTTTCAGCCCTTATATTCGATCGCATAAAACAGATTAAAAAACGTTCACCTCCTACCGGTTATTTTAGTAAAAATTCATATATAAAGGTTTGAACGTAGATAAATTTTATACTTAAGGGTATCGGAAAACTAATAGGCAAATTAAACTCACCTACAACAACATTTCATCTTACTAGAATCTAAATCTTATAAGCTATCTATTTTCGTCTTCCTCTATACGCTGCAGATATCTTTTGTAAAGTTTATAATGCAGGTTGTCGCTTATATCTAACTTCTTTCCTTCTAACCAAGCGTCAACTATTTTTGAGGAGGTATTAAAAATATCTCCGTCTACTACAATAAATGACGCTAATTTACCAGGTTCGAGAGAGCCAAGAGATTCATCTACTCCCACTATCTTGGCGGCTGCAGATGTTATAGAAGATAAAGCGACTTCCTTTGGTAAACCGTAAGCAACTGCTGTAGCAGCACCAAAAGGTACGTTTCTAACGTTGGAATAATCAAAACCGGAACTTATGGCAAAAAGAATGCCTTTATTGTACAGTATTTTAGGTAATCTAAACGCAAGATCGTAAGCGTCTGAATCCAAGTAGGGTAACTTATGAACTCCGGTGAGAACTACAGGTATTCCCAGTTGTTGTACGTCTCCTACAAAACTCGCAATTCCCACGCTTGTTACAAGTACAAATTTTATATCAGGGTACTTGTTAAGCGTTCTTTGCATCCAATCAATAGCGTACTCTATATCTTCTGGATGGTACACTTCCAACCAAATAGGAATTTTACCTGACAATATTTTATTAGCTGTTTCAAGTGCATCGTTACTTGCCAGTTGTATAGTGTCCTCAGGAGGTTTCGAGCCAAGGAAGAAAACTTTTTCTATCCTTTTAAGATGGTTCTCTCTTCTTTTCTCTAAATCTTTTTTCTTCTCCTTTTTAGTAAAATAATACCTATACCCTCTCTGAACCACAGAGGGAAAAGTCAAAAAAACGCCTGTACTGTCTTTAACTAACATATCTTCCCAATTCCACCCGTCCAGCTTTAACAGGTCTGCTTTGCCTCCAAAAAGTTCTCCTCTAACCGCTACATTTACGTATAAAACTCCTCCTGCTTTAGTAACTTTCACATGAGGAGCATCTGCGTGAAACGATATAAAACTTTTCAGACTAAGGTTTATAAGACCCACTTCTTTGTTATCTACAGAACCACGTACAGTAGGTATTTCAACTATTCCTAGGTTAGATGCCAAATCAAAGATAGCAGGATATATATTTTTTCCCTTTATATCTATAACCTCCATTCCATCTAGAGAGGGTATATCACTTGACAAATAGGCAATACGTTTCTTCTCTATTATCATAGTTCCTTTGATAACTTTGTCAGGGGTAAATATATTTGCGTTGATAAATGCTAATCTTTTATTTGCACTTTCACCTAAAGAAGCAAGAGATAGAAGAAAACTAATGATAGTTATTACTAAAATTTTTTTCTTTACCATAATTATTTTTACCTTCCAGGTATCTAATGACGGTTTCCCTCTCGGTTTTTATTTTACTTCGCACAGTAATATCTTCCTCTCTAGAGAAATAACGTTTCCCTTCTATCCAAGTCTCGAGGCATACAGTTGAGTAATCTAGGGGATGCCCACTCCAAACAACTAAATCTGCCTGTTTACCTGGTTCTATAGATCCAACCCACCAATCTATTCGCAGTTGTTTGGCAGGATTTATAGTTATAAGTGCCAAGGCATCTTCTGCACTCAAACCACCGTATCTCATAGCTTTTGCTGCTTCTTGAGGCAATCTTCGTATAACCTCAGCGCTATCCGAGTTGATTGAAACCAACACTCCTGCTTTATGCATCAACGCTACGTTGTAAGGAATAGCTTGTATAACCTCATATTTATAAGACCACCAATCACTAAAAGTAGAAGCACCGAAACCTCTACGCGCTATCTCGGGAGCAACCTTATACCCTTCTAGTACGTGTTGCAAAATATCCACTTTAAAACCAAATCTATCTGCGACTTTGAGCAACATCAAAATCTCATCTGCTCTATATGAATGTGCATTTACAACTCTAGTTTTATTAAGTACTTCAACTAAAGGATCAAGTTGAATATCTTTGTGCGGAAAGATCTCTCCTTTTTTGGTTTGTTTGTCACGATATAACAAAGCTTTATTAAAGTAGTAAGTCAAAACTTTCTCTATACCAGACCTAGTTTGAGGGAAACGAGACGTTGCTCTTCTCCAATTACTTTGTTTAGGGTTCTCTCCTAAGGCAAACTTTATTCCTGGAGGAGCTAATTTAAAAATAAGTTCATCGGGAGAAGAACCCCACTTAAGTTTTATTACTACAGTTTGTCCTCCTATAACGTTAGCAGAACCGTGTAACAAGTTAGCTGTTGTTACTCCGCCTGCAAGAGCTCTATATATATTCACGTCTTCCGCATCTATAACATCAGATATTCTAACTTCCGAGGTTACCACGTTGCTAAATTCATTCACCGATCCCCTAACTGCAATATGGCTGTGAGCATCTATTATACCAGGGGTAATGTGCTTGCCAGAAAGATCAAACACAACACTATTAGAAGGAACCTCTATATCTTTACCAATAGCACGAATTATACCTTCCTCTACCAAAATATCCCCTTCAAAGGTACCTCTCTTACCCATAGACCAGATAACTGCATTCTTAAAAACAACTCTCCTTGGAGAAAAAGGTTTAGGAGCACGCCAAGCCAAATAAGGATTTGGAGAACTATCGTAATCCAACAGTTTAACTTTTGGAACCTTTACCGACTTGCTTAAATTAACCTTATACTCTCCGTTTTTATCGCTCCCAGAGTAATAATCACCATCTCTTACCATTTGTATCTCTAACTCTTTACCAACAAATTCTTTTGGAAGAACAAATTCAAGTTTAGGATAAATAAGTAGAAATTTTACCTTTTTGCTGATTTTTCTATTTTTATCCTCGATAACAAGAGTACGATCCTTAAAAAGGAGCTCCAAAACGTATTCTGCATTACCATCTACCTTGGTCAAAACGAGCTTCCAACGTCCCTTGAGAGTGTTTTCATCATTTATAAAAAATCTTTCTCCCTCTACCCACACTTCTAAAATAGATTCATTTGTAAAAGGTAGACCATCCGCTACAACGAAATTTGCCAAATATCCTTCTTCAACTTTTCCTATCACCGAGTCTAAAGCCAACATAGACGCAGGGACAATAGTAAAAGCCCTTAACAGCTCTTCTTTTGTTATTCCTGTAGCAAGTATCTCTCGTACCAGTTTATTAAATGTTGCTCTATTCTTTACCCCTTCGGTAGTCAATGCGAAAACTAACCTAGCGTCACTTGCAATTCTATAGTTATAGGGGGCTTTGGAGTAATGATCTAACTTTTTAAGATCCAAATATTTTAAATTTTCCTCTTTCTTTGGTTTTGCAAAATTGATAGGTAATATATGGGGAAAACCGGTTTTTTTAAGCTCATCTATCCACCTATACTCTTTACCGCTACCGTATATCCATACAACTAGGTCAAATTCTTCAACCAACTGCGAAAAATGGATCGTCTCTTGAGGATTGCGCGAATGAAACAAAACTATCAAATCTTTGCTCACCCCAGGTTTTACTAATGGTAACAACTGTTCATTTACCAATTTTACTTTGCCAGCAAACGGATTTTTGCGAACGATTTTTTCATTTTTTAATAACCATATAGTGTCATACAAAGATTGTCTAAAAAGAGCTATCGCACCCATTATGCTAGTAGGATATCCATCACGTCTTGTCTGCCAACCTACATTCAAAGCGACCTTCTCTTTTACCACTACCCTGCCCGAATCTTTAAGAAGACTTAACAAGGAACTCATTCCCTTTATAACACCCCTTGTGGGAGAAACTAACACAGTAGTAACACCCAAATCTCTAAGAGATGTCACTCCTTTAAAGTCTCGTAAAAGTGAACTAGCATACAGATGAGGAGTAACAAACGAGCTATCATTGCTCGGTTTATCTGATAGATCTTCTTTCCTATTTACCAAGATTCCCAAATCTATAAAACCCGGATAGATAACTTTGCCTTCACCGTTTAGAATTATGGTATCCTCGGGTATTTTAACCTTATCTCCTATCGCTTTTATATATTTATCCTCTATAAAAAGAGTTGTGTTTTCAAAAACTTTACCAGGCTCTTTTACTACAGTAACGTTAACAAAAGCAAACCTTCTAGGCAGGGGAGAAGAGAGTTCTTCAAGTTCTCTTTTACCAAAGGAGAAAAAAGTGCTAGCCAACGCAACTAAAAGTGCTAGATTTCTTATATACAGAAATTTATCGTTTCTCATTTAACCAAATTAGTATCGCTTTTTGTACATGTAACCTATTTTCTGCCTGATCAAAAACAACACTTTGAGGTGAATCGATAACTTCGTCAGTAACTTCCTTACCTCTGTAAGCAGGTAAACAGTGCATAAATATAGCGTCGTGAGCGGCCAAAGAGAAGAGTGAGTAATTTACCTGGTAATCGGCGAAAACCTTTTCCCTTTCCACAGACTCACTTTCCTGTCCCATAGATGCCCATACATCTGTGTAAACAACAGAAGCATGCATAACCGCTTCTTTAGGATCACGGGTTAATACTATTCTGGTACCTGCAGCATCTGCGAATAATTGCGCTTTTACAAAAAATCGCGAATCAACCCAGTAGCCCTCTGGAGAAGCTATGTATATATCCATACCTACTAAAGGAGCGGTAAGCATTAAAGAGTGAGCCACGTTATTACCATCACCCAAATACGCAAATTTTCTTCCACGCAGCTCTCCAAAAATTTCTGAAATAGTAAAAAAATCAGCTAAAGCTTGACAAGGATGCAGATCGTTACTAAGACCATTTATCACTGGAACTGTAGCATTTTCAGCCAATTTTCTTAGCTTATCGTCTTGGTAAACTCTAGCCATTATAAAGTCTACATATCTGGATAAAGTTTTAGCTGTATCTTCTATACTTTCGCCTCTACCCAATTGTAGATCGTTAGCCGAGAGGTAGAGAGCGTGTCCTCCCAATTGCAACATTCCTACTTCAAAACTTACCCTAGTTCTAGTGGAAGGCTTCTCGAAAATCATAGCCAACGTTTTTCCTTTCAAGGAATTTGCATACTCTTTGGGCGACTTCTTTACAACCCGAGCCAACTCAAAAATCTCTTTAATTTCCTCAGACGTCAACGTTGAAGTGCATAGAAAATGTCTAACGTTTCCCATCTTCACCTCCAATCTGCTCTCTTTCGATAGGCATAGTCATACACCTAGGCCCACCCCTAGCGCGAGACAATTCGTATCCGCTAAACGTTATAACCATCCTCTCTCCACGAAATTCACCTGGAGATAAGTTAAAAACTTCATTTTCGTCTATTACAGAAAAACCAAAAGTTTCCAGCTGTTCAAGAGTTTTTCTGTTTCTTTTGTACAATAAAATAACCCCCGGGGAAATGGCGAAAGCGTTAGTTCCATCTGTCCATTGTTCTCTATGCCAATTAAGAGGATCCTCACCTCCACAAAAAACGAAAGTTGGGTTATAGCCCAAAACCCGTAAAACGTCTCTAAGAGAGTTCTCTCGTACGTAAGTAAACTTATCACTTTGTAAATCGATAGTATACACACGAGCTCTCTCTGGAGTATCACCGTCTATTACCGCAGGATGAACCAAAAACAGATCCTCATCTATAACAGTAAACACAGTGTCTAAATGCATATACGCTCTCTTTTTTGGTAATTCTACCACCACCAACGTCTTCCATTCATCAGCTCCTTTTAAAATGTTGGCTAAAGCCTCTATTCCCCACCGGTTAGTTCTTTCACTAACACCAACTAGTAAAGTGTTACGATCTAGGATTATAACGTCACCACCTTCCAAAGTTGGATATGGATACGGTGGTCCTACATCGGGAAAAGTCAGAGGTGTGTTATGTATCCAAGCTAAAGAAATTCCAGAGAAAACTGGATGAAATTTGAATATAAGCTCCGCTAAAAACGCTTCCCTTTTGCGTGCTTCTACTGCCATAGAAGAAATAACAACTCTGTTTCCTACAACTACTTGTGGATCTCGTTGAAAGAAGTAATTAGGTATAGGAAGCAACTTAAAAAACCTTCCTAATCTAAGAAGTTCATCCTTATCTAAACGTATTCCTCTTATAAGTACATCTACCAACTCTACACCCTCAATAGCTTCAGAGTAGGACACACATCTGCGAAGGTAATCAACTACAACTTCTCGCACTTGAGGAAAAGTGATAATTTCTCCAAGAAGTTTTTCTGCATACAAAATATCAACTCCCAAAAATCTCAGTATTTCTATAAAAGAAGAATGCTCTCTTCTAGCAAATTCTCCATCCAATATATCGTCGAAAAGAAGTTGTCCCATCATCGTGGGAACGAGCAGATCGATCTCCGCACCAGGAGAATGCACAAGCACCTTCCTTAATCTACCTATTTCAGAAAAAACCTGCACCATACCTACTATCTTATCCTCTATTTAAAATAACAGTATAAACCAAAATTCAATATTTATACTTCGGTCATAAATTTAACGTTTATTTTTCAATTAAATTCAAAACAACAAACAATTTTCTGTTAACAAAATCTCTTTAATTTGTAGTTCCAAAATCCACTAAAAACGCCTTTCATGTAAAATATAGAGTAAATGGAGTACAGAAATAAGCAGGAAGCTGACTCTCTCTTTGTCCAATTGGAAGATGAGGTAAAAAAGTGGAAAGAATTTAATTTTCCTCTACCCAAAATAACAGTCATTACAGGGTCAGGAATATCTCTAAGTTTACCCAACAAGGTCAGTGAATTACCGTTAGAACACATAATACCCTTCCCAGTCTATCCCTTAGAAGGTCACACCTATAGTATAGAGATTTACAACGTCGAAGGAGTTACAACTTTAGTTCAGAGAGGCAGATTCCATCTTTACCAGGGCTATCATCCTCACGAAATAGTGTTTCCTATCCGCTTCTGGATCATGATAGGTGCAAAAATAGTGCTACTAACTAATTCTGCCGGTGCACTTTCTGACAGATTTGAAGTAGGAGAGATAGTAACGATTGAAGATCAAATAAACTTAACAGCTCACAACCCTTTAATCGGTTCTTTACCTAAAAAGTGGGCATCGAGATTCCTGGACGTTAGTGATCTCTATTCCAAGGAGTTAATAGAGACCCTTAAAGGGGTTTATACTAAAGTGGGACTTACTTTTAAAACAGGAACTTACGTAGGTGTACAAGGTCCATCGTATGAAACCCCTGCAGAAACTAGATTCCTTGCCTCTATAGGAGGTGAATTGGTGGGTATGTCAACTGTGTTAGAAGCTCTAGCAGCTCACCATATGGGTGGTAAAGTAGCTGGGCTTTCTATAGTAACAAACAGTGCAATTAGTCCAAAAAAGCAAAGTCTTTCCCACCATGAAGTGGTTATTAATGCTCAGAGAGGTAACGAGAACTTATCTAAAATTGTAAGGACCTTTATATCAAGTCTCGTTAACCGCTATCCAGAGCTCAGAGAAGACGTGCATTAATTTTACGTAGAGAAGATATAGTTCTTTAACAGATCCGTCAAAGGTATGAGAGTTTGCTTCTAAATGAAATTCAAACAGTTTTAAGTATTTTTGGGCCAACTTGGCAGTAACTTGTGCTTCACGTATTACAGGATCGTTCTTGTCCACTATACTTTCGTCTCCCAGTTGCTTAACTTTATCAAGATCGTCTTTTATCTTGGCTCTTAACGCCGCACACCAAAGGATAAAATTGTATATCTCCAGATCGTTCTCCGCTCTATCTCTAACTTTCCTAAAAGCCTCTATTTCAACAGGACGAAAACCGTAAAAGAGCAGCTCTCTACTGTAAGCAATGGCACGAGCTGGAACATCCTTATCAACTTCCCATATATCGGTTACCATACGTTTCACGTAGATTTTAAGACTAGGATCTTCAGGAAGAGCAAAACGATCAATTATACTGCTTTCGTCTCTGTTAACTGCATAGCCAGAAGGAACCGTTTCCTCTTCACGTTCAAACACATGATCTTCAGAAACCCACCGAGTTTCTTCTCCCTGCTGTTCAAAAGTATAAGATACTTCCTCACTTTCTTTATTATTAATATTATTAACGTTACTCAAATGTATATTCACTTTTTCTTTTAAATCACGCAACTTTTTCACCAACTTGGCTATTTCATCTATACTAAATGAAGTATCGTTGAGTCCTTTCTCAAACTTCTCAACTTCCCTGTGAAACTTATTCAACTCTTCTACAAGAGCGTTATCCAATCGTACTCTCTCCTCTAACTTTAAAAGTTCCTCACATTCACTAAGTATTGTACGTTCCTCCCTCCTGTAAAGCTTAATTATCTGATTTTTAAAAGCCACATTAGTACTTACTATCTCGAGCAAAATATCTGGATAAAAAAACTTTTCAACCAGAGAATGCTTCAACTCTCTATAACGCTTCAATATCCCAGAATCCACAAACTCATCAAACGATTTGATCTTATCCAAATCCTTTGCGTACTTTTCCAATTCCGACTTAACTGCAACAACCTCCTCGTCAGAAGGAGGGAGAAAAGCTGTAAGCTTCCAAATTCCTTTAAAAACTCCCATAAGCTGGGAAGGTGGCTTTAGAACAAAAGGCAAACCAGAAGAGTGATCTATCGAAACCTCTGTTATAAGGTAATCGATTTTGTCGCATTTATCGGTATTCCACGGTGAAAATCTTAAAGAATAAACGTAGAACTTGACCAGTTGAAGAATAAAATTTGAATCCTTTGAACGCAAACGTTGAAAAAATTGTCTTATAACTGCAGGAGTTACCTTGTTATCCTGACTCAATAAAGCAAAGTAAATACTTTGTAACTCGCGCTCTATCCTATTCAATTCCAACCCTAGTTCCCCTGGGTCACCCGTTGTTATCTCACTAGAGAGCTTCTTGAGAGAATCATAAATATTTCTCAATTCTATATCTTTAGTCTTTAAATCCCTAAGTTTGCTAACTTTCGCCACTTTAGCTATAAATTGATTAAAAGCCAGAGCAGCTCTAAACCTATTGGATAGTTGTACATACCTATTATGCAAACTCCTTAATCCCTCGGTTACCATCCTTTACCCCTTTCCTTTTTTATGTTACCTTATTTGCAATATCTATGGAAAAGAAAATAAAAGTTCTTTATTCCAAAGAAACTATAGAAAAAAGAATAGAAGAACTGGCAATCTCAATAAAAAACCACTTTAAAAAAGTAGATACTCTAGTGTGTGTAGGGGTACTTAAGGGGTCTATCTTCTTTTTTTGCGATCTAGTTAGAAAAATAGAGCTGGATATGGCAATAGATTTTATTCAAGTATCAAGCTACAGAAGCGGCGAAGAAGCAGGAGAGATACGTATAAGAAAAGATATAGACGTTTCTATAAAGGACAAACATCTTCTAATAATAGAAGACATTATAGATACAGGTATAACTATGAAAGTCATACTGGACCTATTTAAATATAGAGGAGCTAAAGAGGTAAAAATATGTGCTCTTATAGACAAACCCCTAGCTAGAAAAACTGATCTATCAGTAGATTTTGTAGGTTTTAAATTCTTGGGGAAAGAATTTCTAGTAGGATACGGATTGGACTTAAACGAAAAATATAGAGAGAAACCTTTTATAGGTATAATAGAGGGAGGGTAATTATGGAACTAGTAAAAACTGACAAAGCACCTAAAGCTATAGGTCCTTATTCTCAAGCAGTGGTAATAGACGGGTGGGTTTTTACTTCCGGTCAAATACCAATCGATCCAAAATCTGGAGAATTGATAAAAGACACATTTGAAAATCAAGTAAAGCAGGTATTGACAAATTTAGAAAACGTTCTTATTGCAGCAGGTACAACTAAAGATAGAATAGTAAAAGTAACCATATACCTCACAGATTTAAGCAACTTCAAGGTTTTAAACGAGATTTACAGCAGCTGGTTAAACGGCCATAAACCAGCGCGGTCAACTGTCCAGGTAGCAAAACTCCCCCTAGATGTGGATATAGAGATAGATTTGATAGCAAAACTTTAAATAAGATCTAGGTAAACGAGTAGTTCATTAAACAGCAACCAACCAGCAGGTGTGAGAGCAATGCGGTCGTTAGCTGTCAAGTAACCAGATTCCTCAAGCAGAGATACTTTTTCCCAAGGTAATGCAACTTCACTTACAGGTATTCCTTCTTTGGTTCTTAATTTCATGATTGTTCTTTCTTTTTTCCCTATAGGAAACGACTTTTTAACCGCCAAAGGATTCTGGCTATATTCACTTAACGATCTTGGATGGTAAAAATATTTTTCTTTGAAATAACTAAATGCTGAAGGACCAAAGCCGAGCCAAGGTAGAAAATGCCAATATTTCAAATTGTGTCTGCATCTCTTACCGTTTTTAGAAAAATTTGAAATTTCGTAATGTTCATACCCAATACTTTCCAAAAACTCACTAACAAGCAAATAATTTTCTGCTAATTCCTCATCTGTAGGAAAAAACAGTTTCTTATCCCTATAAAGCAGTTCAAACTCTGTATTTTTGTGAATTTCCAACATATAAAAACTAAGATGATCGGGAGATAACTTTTTTACAACTTCCAAAGTAGAAAAAATAGAATTTTTCTTTTGACCTGGTATTCCTATTATAAAATCTGCATTTACAGTAAACTCTGAATCTAGCAGCATTTCCAAAACACGCATTATATTAGCAACGTTTTCCCTTCTTCCTAGTACTTTTAACTCGCACTCGGAAAAAGATTGAACCCCAACACTTACTCTGTTTATTCCCAAAAATTTATAGAAATTTATACGTTCCCTATTTAAATCTACAGGATTTGTTTCTATAGAGATTTCGATATCGTCCAAGTTTATACTGTAACATCTATTAACAACGTTCAATATACGATCCAACGACTCAAAAGATAGTAAAGATGGGGTACCCCCTCCTATATAAATTGAATCAACTATATATTCTTGAACTTCACAGCTTCTGCAAACAAGCTCTTTCTCTACAGCTTGAACAAAATCCTTTTCTCTAGCATAAGTGTATCCAACCTTGTAAAAGTCACAATATCTACATCTCGTGGTACAGAAAGGTATATGGATATAGATTCCTACTCTATTCAAGGTAATCCTTCACTATCTGCTCTACGATTTTAGATTTCCCGTAGTTTATAAAATCTTCTACAACAGTTCTAACATCTTGAGAGAGCCACGGTACCTGATTAAGATTGCCCACATTTCTTAGCTTTTTTAGAGGCAAATACTCTTCTTCCATCCACCTAGCAGCACGAATAAATTGTGACACAAGAGAAGGTTCCTTATCCATTTCAGCTAGTAACTCTGCAGCTACAATTAGATTTTCTACAATAGTTAGTTCTGTTGGATAAAAATCGCTTTTAAATCTTCTCACAAAAGGCCATATTCCTTTAGAGTATATATACTTAGAAACTGTTCGTCTTGGAAGAGGAATTTTGTGGAAATACCGAAGTTCTACCTTATACTTTTCTACAAGTATCCTTAAAATCTTAGGTGTCAGCTTGATTTCCACTCCTTGCAAATTTTCAACTCCCAGAGCAAGAGCCTTAGATACCAAAGTTTCCAACTCTTTATCATCTATAAATAGAGGGAAAAAAGCACGACTAGGCAAACAATCCAATTTAGACACTGAACGGGTGACAATGGATTCTGTGAAGTCAAACATCGTATTATTCAAAATCGAATCGTTTAACCAAACATTTTTGTTATAGATCGTAACTACAGTTGCTCCCATAGAGGTTAATTTAGCTACAAATCGATCTACATCACTATTTTTATCCACCACAGGTATGCCTACAACAGGCGATATAACCGATCCCAGGGGAGGGACAGAAGAAAAAGATTTAGTATTTAAGATAAAAACTGTATTACTAATAGGATTGGAAAACAGTCCCGTACCGCCATTCTGCAGAAAAGATGGGAAAAAGTTTATCCATACTGATGAAAGAGAAGCACAACTAACATCCCATCCCTGAGAGGTGGTCCTCTTCGATAAAAGCATAATTTTATACTATAGCTCTAACGAATGCAGAAGGATCGAAAGCTACTATATCTTCAATTTTCTCCCCAACTCCTAAATAAAGTACAGGAATTTTCAGTTCTTTAGCAATAGAAACTACTATACCTCCTTTAGCTGTACCATCTATTTTAGATAGAACGATACCGTCTACGTTAACAAATTGAGAAAAAATTTTTGCTTGATTGAGAGCGTTTTGTCCAGTAGTAGCGTCCAGGACAAGCAAAGTAATTAGATGAAAATCCTTTTCTCTTACAACAATTCTTTTTATCTTACCCAATTCTCTCATCAGGTGTTCCTTATTGTGCAGCCTTCCAGCGGTATCTATGTATAGGTCATCTATACCTCTAGCAGATGCAGCTTTCAAGGCGTTATACACAACAGCACCAGGATCACTACCAGGTTGATTCTTTATCACATCTACCCCTAGCCTATTCCCCCAAACTACCAGTTGTTCAATAGCAGCTGCCCTAAAAGTATCAGCCGCTGCTAATAATACGCCATGGCCATAACTTTTAGAAAGCCATGCAAGTTTAGCTATTGTAGTAGTTTTACCAACACCATTTACACCTACCACCATTATAGCTCTTTTACCGGTAGGCACAGACGGAGGCTCTTTTACATCCAACAGCGTTAAAAAAAGTTCTTCCTCTATCTTTTTCTTAATAAGAACAACATCCTCTCCTTGCCCTTTATAAAGATCTTTTCTTATCTTTTCTATTATCTCCAAAGCTAACGAAGTGCCTATATCGGCAGATATGAGAATTTCTTCAATCTCGTCTAACACTTCTTCGTCTATCGCCTCTTTTTTAGATATGGCTGCTTCTATTCTATCTCCTATAAACTGCTTAGATCTTTTTAAGCCCTTAGTTAGTTTATCTACAAGATTTACGCTCATCTCCACAAAATTTCTAAAAAAATTCTTCCTTTATTTCTTTTACAGCATTGGTTAAAGCTTCCTTAGCTCTAGCTTGAATAGCAGGCCTTCTTTGTATAAGAAGCAAAAAATATTCATCAGGTAAAAAAGCTACGTAGACCCTAACATTACCTTCATCCACTATTATAACTTTAGGTGTTCCTAAAAGAGATTCTTCACTCATTTTCAATACTTTTTTAACATATATGCCAAAGTAAGCTGCTATAATTTTCATTTTATAGGGAGTTAATCCTGCACAGACGATATCCACAGTTTCACCACCATCGTCGACAAAAGCTGCTCCTATTGCATCTTCCACTTCCGCAATCAAGTTCCCTAATATTTGTTGCAGTGCCATCTTTTCTATTTACAGTATACTACTACCTTTTATCACAGAATATGTGAAATCTGCCTTATCTACATCCTTTTTAATTTTACCTTCGTAGCACGCCCTTAAGAAAGCTTCTACAATCCTACTGTCAAACTTTTTCCCCACCAACTGTTTTATTCTCGCCAAAGCCTCTTCGAGAGTGAAAGCTTTCTGATACGGACGTTCCGTTGTCATAGCATCAAAAGTATCGGCTACTGCTATTATTCTTGCCATAATAGGGATAGCATCTCCTTTTAGACCATCTGGATATCCACTACCATCCCACGCTTCATGATGCCAACGTATACCAGGCAATATATCTTTAAGTGTTGGGATATGCGATACTATCTGAACACCTATAAGAGGATGTTGTTTCATGATTTCAAATTCCTCTTTAGATAAACTACCTCCCTTTTTCAGGATCCTATCATCTATACCTATTTTCCCGATGTCATGGAGCAAAGCAGCCAACCAAATCTCCTCACGAAATTTGGGGGGTAAACTCATCTCTTCCGCTATAGTTTTGCTATAAGTTGCAACCCGTTGAGAATGTCCTCGTGTATAAGGATCTTTGGCATCTATAGCAGCAGCAAAAGCCTTTATAGAACTAATAAACATTTCGTGATTTTGAGAAACAGCCTTCTTAAGTTGTTCCATACTCTCCTTTACTTTTTTGCTCATAAAGTTAAAGTTTTCTGTAAGCTCGACTATCTCCTTACCAAACAACTTGCTCTGAGCCTGTTTCCCATATTTACCCCGAGCTATCTCACCAGAGATCTCTGCAAGGTTCTTTATAGGATACGACAGAAACTTAGAGGCAATTGCAGCCATAAAAAGAGCTATAAGCAAAATAATAAAACCAGATAACACCAAATAAAGAGCGAACTCTTGTGCCGAGATTAAAGAAGCGGAAAACTGTCTCTGTATAACCAATACCCATTCATCTATAGGCATAGGCATAGTAAGCGCCAAAACTTTATCCTTAGTAAGTTTATAAGAAACAAGTTCTACTTCTTTATAGCTACCTAAAGAATCAATTATCCCCTCTTTTTCCAGGAAAGATAAAACCGCCGGTGCCATATTATATTCCCATATCACTCTGGAGCCTTTTACAACAAACCCAGAAACACCAGCATACCCAAAAGAAGCAGCTAATATTGAACCTATCGGAAACGGATAAGAAACGGTTAGGAAAAATGGGTTCTCACCTTTAACCTCTTCCGTTATGGCTAAATAGGTATCTCCCTCTGTATCCTTGAAAATAGTATAGCTTCTACCTTTCTTATTTATAAGTTGCTTCATAAACCCTTGCATGCTCCTATAAACCTCGCTGTTACCTATCCAAAAACCTCTACCTTCCGGCAACATTATAGAAAGCATAGAAACAGACTTCCCGTCTACCATGTGAGCAACCAAATTTTTAACAGAAGATCTACTTTCCAAATCGATAAAATTCAACTCATTACTTTCAGCAAACTTTTGCAAATAATCTTTTATAATCTCGAAGTTGTGCTCTATTTGCGAAATATGAAAAGACAGAGCATTCTTTAGGATTACCCCAGAAGAGTAAAACCCGTTACGATCTATATTTTTTACTACAGAATCAAACCTATCTGTAAAAATATAGATAATAACGAACTGAGGTATTATACCTACAACTATAAAAAACAGGAAAAACAAAACGTTTAAAGAGAGATTCCTTGAACTGGGAGCCACCTGTCCTCCTAAGCTCTGCTTTAAATTTTATTACTATCTAGCAATATAAAAAAGGGGTATTGCAACGGTTACACAATTTTACAATCTTATACACTTTGACGTTTAATAATTTATCAGAGCAAATTTTAGCGGGTCAAGAAAAAACTCTCTTACCAAACGTTCAACCTCATTAATGGGTAACAACTTAACACCAGCTTTACCTTTTTCCGAAGTTGTAATAAAACTTATCAAATTACCAGTATTCTTTTTGTCTTTAGCCATCAGGCTTGTAATTGTTTCAATATCCACACCTTTTAACTCAGGTAACCCTATCTTTTCTATAATGTTCACAAGTTCCTTTGCGCAAGTTGTAGTCAGCTTATCGTATCTTACGGAAAGTCCTAAATCAAATAACATACCAACCAAAACAGCATCTCCATGACGTATACTATAATCAGTACTAGCTTCTAATGCATGAGCTAAAGTATGGCCGAAATTAAGTATAGCCCTTAAACCACTTACATCTTTAAAGTCTTTAGAGATTATGGAAACTTTGCTTCTTATAGCATCTCCTGCTAAATTCTCTAAAACTATAGGATCTTTTACATCGTCTATCTTTTCTATATTACATTTCAGATAATCAAACAGTTGTAAATTATACACCCAAGCTATTTTAACTATTTCAACCAATCCCTGTTTAAGTTCTACTATGTCCAAAGAAGAGAGAAAATCGAAATCGCAAATAGTTATAAGTGGTAAATGAAAACTACCTACCAGGTTTTTTCCTGCTGGTATATTTATAGAAGTTTTTCCTCCTATTGAAGAATCTACTTGCGCCAAAAGTGTTGTAGGAATATTAATCCAATCTATTCCTCTCATATAGGTAGACGCAGCAAATCCTACCATATCGCCTACACTACCACCTTCTATAACTATCACAATGGAGGAGCGGTCAAAACCGTTTCGAGCCATATACTCCCATATATTAACAAGACTATCCAAACTTTTAGCTTGTTCACCTCCTTCTATCAACAACCAGTCGATTTCAAAAGGTAAAACTGTTTCTATCAGAGAGAAATATAATTTTTTTATCAACGGAGACGTTACAACCAAAGTTTTCCTATTTTTACAAATAGTAGCTACTTTCACCTCTAATCTCTTTAAGATACCTCTTCCGTAGAAAAGTGAGGAATTAAGATAGTTAACTTTGATCAATTATTTTTATACCCAATTCTTCTAACTGTTCACTTCTAACCGTACTAGGAGCACCTGTAAGCAAACAGCTAGCTGAGGTAGTTTTAGGAAACGCTATAACGTCTCTTATCGAGCTTGCTCCCACCAATATACTAACTATCCTATCAAGTCCTAATGCTATTCCTCCGTGAGGAGGTGCACCGTATTCTAAAGCCTTCAGAAGAAAACCAAACCTTTTTTCTTGCTCTTCTTCATCCAAACCTAAAACTCTAAATATCTGTCTTTGCAGGCTACTATCGTGTACACGTATAGAACCACCACCTATCTCTATCCCATTAAGAATCAAGTCGTACGCTTGCGCTCTAATATCTGAATAAGAACCACTAGTCAATAAAGGAAAATCTTCCTCCAAAGGAGCGGTAAACGGATGATTGACACTTACCCATCTTTTGCTACCATCGTCCCATTCAAACAGTGGAAATTTTGTAATCCACACAAATTTATAGCTATTTTCATCTACAAAATTTTCACCTAATACTGTTCTTAGTTTTCCAAGAGCTTCTCTAACTATCGGCAAATTATCGGCAATAAGAAATAAAATATCTCCTTCTCTCATGGAGAATCTTTCAACTAAAAGGCGTAACTCTTTGTCTGTAAACACCTTTTTTATTTGAGGTATTATCTTATCTGAACCTTTTTTAAACCATAACAACCCTTTGGCTCCATGAGCTTTTGCTAAATCTTCGATCTTCTTTATCTCCGAGCGTGAATAACTTGCTCCTTGGGGAACCTTAATCCCCTTTATTACACCTTTATGATCAAGCACTCTTTTGAATACTGCAAAATCTGTATTAGAGAAAAGATCACTAGCATCTATAATCTCCAGAGGATTACGTAAATCTGGAGCATCCGTACCGTATCTATCCATAGATTCTTCCCAACTAAGTTGAGGAAAAGGTACTTCAATCTTTATCCCTGCTAAGGTGAAAATTTCTTTCATCAAATCTTCCACCAGTGAGAAAAGCTCATCTTCTTGCACAAATGCTTTTTCTATATCTATTTGGGTAAACTCAGGTTGCCTATCAGCTCTAAGATCTTCGTCACGAAAACAACGAGCTATTTGAAAATAGGTTTCAAAACCTGAGATAACAAGAAGCTGCTTAAAAAGTTGGGGAGACTGAGGTAGGGCGTAGAATTTTCCTCTGTTAACCCTGCTAGGTACCAAATAATCTCTAGCACCTTCAGGAGTAGAAAGTGTAAGAATAGGTGTTTCTATCTCAACAAAACCACGTGAAGATAAAAAATTTCTCACAGCTAATACTATCTCGTGCCTTAGCCTTAAGTTATCTTGGAGTAATTTTCTTCTAAGATCTAAAAATCGAAACTGCAACCTTGTTTCTTCACTGGCGTTTACTTTATCGTCATGTATTGAAAAAGGTAGAGGAGCAGCTTTATTAAGTATTTCTACTTCTTCAACTACAACTTCTATCTCCCCTGTAGAGATTTTATAATTGACCGTCTCATGAGGCCTCAAATTAACAATACCAACGACCTTAATAACCCACTCCTGCCTCAGCTGATGCAACTTTAAATACGCTGATCTGTTTTTATCTTCAGAAGCAACTAACTGAACTAAACCGGTCTGATCCCTAAGATCAACAAAACATACTCCTCCGTGATCCCTCCATCCAGCTACCCAACCTGCTAACAGAACTTTTTCACCAGCATTGTCTCTACCGAGCGTTCCTATCCATATTCTTTTCATAATACCCTCCAAAGAAAGCACCTAACTCCTCACGCTTAAGAGTATATTGAGATCCTGAGTCTAAGATCTTCACTTTTACTGTTCTTTCACTCAACTCCTGTTCTCCCAGTATAATTACAAATTTAGCGTTTCTTCGAGAAGCCCATTTTATGGCTTTTCCTATACTTTTATAGGAAGGGGCCACCTCAGTAGGAATAAAATTTCTCAAAGTAGCGAGCAAATCAAAAACTTCCATACGTGGAACATCACTAAATGCAACTAGCACAGCTTTAGCAGAATCCTCATCAATAATATTCTTATCTACCAGATCAACAACTCTTTCCATTCCTATAGCAAATCCCACAGCAGGTGTTTGTTTCCCTCCCAACTCTTCTATCAGATTATCGTATCTACCTCCTCCAGCTATACTTAAATCGCCACACGCCAAAACCTCAAAAACCAAACCTGTATAATAATCTATACCTCTTACAAGTCTGGGATCACTCTCAACTTTCCATCCCATTGAAGATAAGTAAAAAATCAACTGCTCTAATCTGTTTATAGAGTTTTTATCTAAATAATCTAGTATAGACGGAGCTTTTTCTAGAATCTTTATATCTACAGGGTCTTTAGAATCGAGGATTCTCAGGGGATTTCTGGAAAGTCTTTCTCTACTGTCTTTACTAAGTTTACTCTCATAAGCGGCTAAATACTCACGTAACGCGTTAGTATATTCTATGCGTTCATTTACATCTCCTAAGGAATTTACAACAACTCTCAAATCATCCAAACCAACTTCTTTTAAAACAGAAAGCAATAAATCAACAAGTTCCACTTCTCCTTCTAAAGAGTTATCTCCTATAACCTCTGCCCCTATTTGGTGAAACTGTCTAAACCGACCTTTTTGCGGACGCTCATACCTGAAAAAAGGTCCCAAGTAATATAATTTCAACGGTAAGGTGTTGAGCAATCCATTCTCTATTACAGCTCTTGCTACAGAAGCCGTTCCTTCTGGTCTTAACACTAAACGTCTACCCTTTTTATCAACAAGTTCATACATCTCCTTCAAGACGATATCACTGCCTTCCCCTACACTTCTTACAAACAACTCGTAAGGTTCAAGTATAGGTGTTCTCAGTTCATAAAAGCAATACCTCGCAAAAACCTTTCTAGTCTTCTCTTCTATTGCTTGCCACAAAGAAGATTCAGGAGGTAATATATCTTTTGTCCCTTTTACACGTTTATACATTGGAAATACCTAGGTATAGGTTTTTAAGATTAACGTAACGTTCAACTATATTTGCCGCGCTTTGTATTTCCTCAGAAGTAAGTTCTCTTTTAACCCTGGCGGGTGTTCCCACCGCTAGCGTATAAGGGGGTATCACTGTTCCTGGAGTCACAACAGAACCTGCTGCCACCCAACTACCTTCTTCCAAAACTGCACCATCTAAAACGATAGCTCCTATACCAACTAACACTTTATCTTTTAGTTCGCAGCCATGTACAACAGCCCTATGCGCTATTACCACCTCATTACCTATAAATAAAGGGTACTTTTTGTAAGTAACGTGTAACACCGCTGAGTCTTGTACAGAACATTTTTCGCCTATTCTTATAAAATTTACATCTCCTCTGGCAACTACACTATACCAAAAAGAGGTATCTCTTCCGACTACAATATCTCCCGTTAAATAAGCATTTGGAGCCACAAAAACACCTTCAGCTAAACGAGGTCTCTTGTTATTAACTTCAACTATAGGCATAATTACCTCCTAAATAGTAGATAATAATATAATTTATAAATCGTGGAAAACTGGTTTAAAGTAACTATTGAAACACGTTACCACGAGACTGACCAAATGGGAATAATCCACCATTCGGTGTTTCCTATATGGTTTGAAGTCGCCAGGACACAATGGTGCAAATCGAAAGGGTTAGGATACGAGGAAATAGAAAAAAGAGGGTATTCTCTTGTAGTAACCAAATTGGAAGTGCGCTACAAGCGAGAAGTACGCTTCGGAGATGAAGTCGTTATTTTCCTCAAAATTTCTCAGATAAGTAGTAGAAAAATTGTTTTCGAATATAAAGTGCAAGTACAAAATCGCACAGTAGCTACAGGAATAACGGAGCATTTCTGGTACAAAGACGGTAAGATCGTAAGAACGCCGAATTTCTGCGCTTACTTATTTGAACAATAGTTCGCTTAGATATTCACGAAATAAATACCTTTTCTTTACAGTTATTCTAAAAGAGAAACATGAAAAAAGAAAGGAGACAAAAATGATAGACATAGAAAAATTTCCATGGGAAGCTGTAGAAAAACTTAGAAAAATGCAAGAAGAATTTCTTAAATTGGTAGGAGAAAAAGGAAAAAGCAGTTACGAATTTCCACCAATCAACATGGTAGTAGATGGCGATAAACTAATAATACAAGCAGAGTTGCCAGGTGTAGATACTCAAGATGTAGAAATTACCACATTTGAAAAAATACTTACAATAAAAGGAGAAAGAAAGACACAAATCCCGGAAAACGCTAAAATTTACAGGAATGAAAGGCCAATAGGAAGCTTTGTAAGATCGATAAAACTACCTTTCACCATTGCACCTGAAAAAGCCGAGGCTATTTTTAAAGACGGTATTTTAACTATAACGCTTGAACAACATGAAAA
>JALWYX010000015.1 GCA_027078415.1 Thermoanaerobaculia bacterium | reverse complement strand
TACTAGGACGATTCAAAATGCACTATCGGGGTATCACGTTCACTATCTAAAAGCATTATTGGTAAGTTCTCTTGTAAACAACAAATCTCTAAAATAAGGTATTTGTTATCGATGCCCGAATACCATCAAATTGTTAGCTTGTTTTTATTAAGTTTTAATTAACCACTACGATATTAGCAAGTAAAAATTGGTTATATATCTGTAGTTAGTTGTCTGCTTTAATTCGTTTACTTATCTATTAATTTTTACTTTTTATTTAAATAGTGAATGCTGTTACAGTTTTCTTCTAGTTGTCCGGTGTATCTTGCATCTATCAGGTACTTTACATTGCCCATTTACTCCTATACAAACGTGTTAGAATTTAGAATCCCTCTGCGGTAAACTGCTTTTTTTTTCTAGGTACCGTTTTGTGTGTAGTAACTACAGGAAATAAGCGTTTTACGTTAACTGTGTGTGTTTCACCTGTTTCTATCGAGGAAAAATCAAATACCGTATGGTCTTCTACCTCTTTATATTTTGGATTTATCAGTTAAGGCCCTCTCTTTTATACTTGATCTATTCCATTTTTTTGTGTTCTATAAAACAATATTCTAAATGTTGCTAATTTTAACAACTTTTACTATTTTTAAGAAACAGTTGTAATACCAAAATAATTAATAGAAAACAATCAGGAGAATAGCGTTTTGTATGTCAATTGATTAAATATATAAACTAAAAAAGTTAGATTTATAACAAAAGCAGTGAGATTTTATATTTACTGCCTAGAAGATATTATTTTTTTAAGTTATTTGTTAGCTGCTAACTTTTATTTCTTTGGTGTGATATTGGGGCGTTAAATCTTTTAAAATAAAATAATAAGGGAAAGGTTGTTTGGTGTAACTAAAAAGAGCTTAAACTAGAGCAAAATAAGAAAATCAGTCGAGGGGGGAGAAAGATGCGTATTTATGTGAAAATAGTAATTTTTCTGCTTTTTTTGTTTTTCAGCTATTCTACTTCTGTTATGGCTCAGGTAAGGGATTTAGAAGGTTCACAAGATCATCCAATGGTTTCACGCTATCCTGGTGCTGTTATTAAGGGTTATTCGAGGGCAGAGTATAACGAAGTAGTGTTTCCTACAGGACCTTACGACAGTAAAGCGAGACAATATCGGTCAACTATTAAAGTAGAAGGGCAATGGACTCGAATTCTTTATCTCTATCCTGAGGATATATCTACCTTAGCTGTTTTCCGCAATTATGAGAAAGAACTTCGCGCTAAGGGAGGCAAGTTCCTTTTTACTTGCGTTGAAGAAAAGTGTCAACCACATCATTATAAAGGTATTTTTGATAGTTTTATAAAGAACCTTTTCTGGACTACAAAGCGCCGTCCTAAAGGTAATCCTACGGACTTTTTGGAGTTTTTATTCAATGAACCAGTTGATCTTCGCTATCTTCTCGCTCAAGTTTCTCATCCTGAGAAGGGAGAGATATATGTTTCTCTTCTTCTGGCCAAAGAAGCTTCTGGTATTCCTAGTGGTATAAGGTGGGCAACCTCTCGAGTACTAGGTTTTTTGGAAATAGTGGAAGTTGAGCCTTTGGAGACTGGAAAGGTAAAGATTACGTTAACTCCAGAAACTATTTCTCGAAATATCAAAACGAGTGGTCACGTAAAGATTTACGGCATCTATTTCGATTTCGGGAAAGCAGAAATAAAACCGGAATCACGATCAACACTCGATGCAATCGCTCGATATTTGCGTGATAACCCAGATGTAAAACTTTACGTAGTAGGTCATACCGATTCCGTAGGTGAATTTGACTATAATATGGAACTCTCACGTAGACGAGCAGAGTCTGTAGTTAGATACCTAGTGGAAAAATACGGTATCAAAGCTAACCGCCTTAAACCGTATGGCATAGGTCCTCTCGCACCCGTTGCAAGTAACGATACAGAACAAGGACGTGCTCGAAACCGCAGAGTTGAACTAGTAAAACAGTAACGTTCAAAATTACTCACCTTCACGTAGAAACTAGTAAATGAGTTTGTAACGCGTGCATTGTATGCAAAAACTATCTTTGCAACCTATGATTATCCCTACATAACTCATCTAATAAAACGTTGATTTTTACAACTTTAATTTTGTATTGTGTTGTTTACATCACCATATGTTTCTCTGAAATATCTAGTTTTCTCGCTAATTTCCTATTTTCCATATTTACTGCGTATAATCTCTCCTCTATACCTACTTTTCGACATTAGACTTTTATCTCCCTTTCATACTCTGCTTTTTATAATTAGAAAGACATTATTTATAAA
>JALWYX010000014.1 GCA_027078415.1 Thermoanaerobaculia bacterium | reverse complement strand
ACTTAGACTTTTGCCTCAGCACGATCCTGAAATTGAAAAATTTATAGAAGTTGTAAAAAAGTTTGGTACCGCCGATAATCTGATAATTCTTATAGAGATGGAGGAAGATTATAAAAAGTACAAAGAACTTCTTTTGGATCTACGTAGGGAAATTGAAAGTTTACCTGAAATCTCATACGTAGAGAATAACCCCGATTTTTTGAAAAATCTTTTTTCTATTTTACTTAGATACTCTTTCCTTTTTGTGCCTGAGAATAGTTGGGAAAAAATAGAATATCTTTTTACTCCTGAAGGGATAGAAAATAGAGTTAAATATATAAAAAATCTTCTCTTGTTACCACACAGTGATTTCTTGGAAGATATCGTAGTTATGGATCTAATGGGTTTTAGCGATTTGTTCACCTCTTATTTACAAAGAAGTGACGGAGGACTTTACATAGACTGGGATACAGGTTTGTTTTTATCTCCTGACCGAAAGTACGCTTTGCTTATAGCCAAACCTGTTAGCCCTCCTCAAGATATAGATTTCTCTAGAAAAATACATACTATACTTGAACAAAAATTTGTAGAGCTAGAGCGTAAGTGGCAGGGAAAAGTAGCCGATTTTCCTAAGTTTTATTTAGGAGGTGCGTATACTATAGCATTAGACGATGCTGAACTTATACGTAAAGATCTAATATTTAATATACTTACATCCTTTACATTGGTTCTCTTGTTATTTTTTTATACCTATTCCTCTGTAGCTCCTTTGGTTGTAGTAGGTACGTTGCTTTTATCGGGGGTTGCATTTTCTTTTGCTTTTGCTAGTTTAGTTATCGGAAATATATCGTCTATAACTAGTGGTACAGCTCCTTTGCTTATAGGGTTAGCGGTAGATTTTATTATAGTTGCCTATTCACGTTACCTAGAAGAGATTCGTAAAACGTCTTCTTACATTGCTCTTGAAAATGCACTTTATTCTGTGGCAGGAGCTATAGTAGCAGGAGGTGTTACGAGTGCTGCTACTTTCTACGCTTTTCTAGTAACAGATATGACCGGTTTACGCGAACTTGGGCTTATAGCAGGAACGGGGATTCTTATATGTATGGTTACCGTGCTGCTAGCGTTGCCTTTCTTTGAACCTATCTTAAAAAGAGGTGCGAGTTATTCCTCTATAGAACGACTACCTCTAGTAGATGAAGTAGTTACATTCTCTTTTAACAAACCTTATTTGGCTCTAGTGGTAGTCTTATCTATAACGGCTGCTTTCTCTCTATTTATACCTGGTTTGGAATTCCAAGACGACATAAACAGTATTAGGTCTCCATACAACAGAGGTATTATGGTAACTAACAAAATAAAAGAAAAGTTTGGCAGAGGATTTGAATTTATGTATCTTGTTATTGAGGATAAAAATTCACTGGAGTTACTTAATAAAGTTGATATAGCAGCACGTACACTAGCCGATATACCCGATAATGAAGTAAAAGATTTAGAGTATATAACGGGATATTTACTTACTCCTAAAAGTCAAGAGGAAAATATTAACCGTTTGAAACGTATACTGAATAGAGTAGGTGGGGCCGATTTTGTTATAAATCAATATAGGAAAAATCTAGAGAAGTTTGGTTTTAACATTAATAGGTTTGAAGAAGGTCTGCAGATTCTAGAAACGGCTATAAATAGGGATAAAGTTGTATCGGTAGAGGAACTTTTTGGTTATAGTAGTTTACGTACTTTTCTTGACAAGTTTGTTGTATACGATGGTAAGAAATGGAAAAGTGTTATTTACATTTATCTTTCTCCAGAGGGTAAATGGAAAAGGGAGGTTCCTCCTACTTTGGAAAAAAAGGTTAGAGAGTTTGACTTTAGTGCTTATTTAAGTGGGATAAATAAAGTTACAACTATTTTGAGATCTAGTGCTAAACGGGACGCTTATAAGGCGATAGTTGTAGGTACTGCATTGGTATTTCTGTTGCTAGCTGTGAAGTATAGATCGTTCAATGAGGCTTTTCTAGCGCTTACACCTCTGTTTTTTGGTTTAGTAATAACCTTTGGTAGTATGGTTTTGATAGGAGTAAAAATGAACTTTCTTAACATATTTGTCACTACTCTTATAATAGGAATTGGGGTAGATTACGGGATTCATATAGTACATAGATGGGGCAAAGATAAAGAATTGGAGGGGTTGCTTCATACTTCTAAAGCTGTAATATTGGCTGCCTTATCCACAATAGTCGGTTTTGGTTCTCTTATAACTTCCAGTTATCCAGGACTCAAATCTATGGGTATAGTTGCTATTTTAGGTGCTTTTTCCACCTCTTTTATAGCTATTACATTGTTACCAGCCATTTTTGGTCTAAGGAGGAACCGAGATGTTTGAAAATCTGCAAGGTAGGCTTGGAGAGATATTTAGAAAGATAAAAGGCAGAGGTAAGCTGACCGAGAAAACATTGGATAATGTATTACGTGAGATCAGATTAGCCCTTTTAGAAGCTGATGTCAATTATAAGGTGGTTAAAGATTTTGTAAGGCGTGTAAGGGATAAAGCTAAAGAGGTAGATATTCTCCAGAGCCTTACACCTGAACAACAAGTGATAAAGATAGTAAAAGATGAACTAGTGTATCTGTTAGGTGGAGAAAGCAAAGCTTTTTTATTAAAAAAGAAACCTACTGTTGTGATGTTATGCGGTTTGCAGGGATCAGGTAAGACCACTACCGCTGCTAAATTGGCTCTTAAATTTAAGCAGAACGGAAAGAGCGTTCTTTTGTCAGCTTGTGACTTGCAAAGAGCAGCCGCTGTGGAACAACTGCAACAGTTGGGTAACCAGATAGATGTTCCTGTTATTACTCCGGTAAACTCTGAAACCCCTTTGGATGTAGCAGAGAAATCTTTAATTTTTGCAAGAAAAAATGGAGTAGATCTTCTTGTATTAGACACCGCCGGAAGATTGCACATAGATGAAGAATTGATGGAAGAATTGATAGAAATTAAAAGGAATATCTCTCCTGACGAAATTTGGTTGGTTGTTGACTCGATGGTGGGTCAGGACGCGGTTAAAAGTGCTGCCTCTTTTAACGATAGGCTGGGTATAACTGGTGTAATTTTAACCAAGATGGATACGGATGCTAGAGGAGGAGCGGCTCTTTCTATAAAGATGGTTGTAGGAGTTCCTATATATTATGTGGGTATAGGAGAAAAGTTAGACGATTTGGAACCTTTTTACCCCGATAGGATGGCTTCTAGGATAATAGGTATGGGGGATGTATTGTCACTTATCGAGAAAGCAGAAAAGACTCTAGATATAAACGAAAGTCTTCAACTAACAAGGAAAATCTCTTCAGACAGTTTTGATTTAGAAGATCTAAGAAAGCAGATGATACAAGTAAGAAAGCTTGGATCTATTACTAAGCTGTTGGATTATTTACCTAAAGTAGGCCCTTTTACAAATGTAAATACTTTAGATTTCGACGATAGAGAACTGGTTAAGATGGAAGCAATAATAAACTCTATGACCCCAGAGGAGAGGAAACGTCCGCAAATAATCAATTTATCTCGCAAAAAACGTATAGCTAAAGGTTCAGGTACAACGGTAGCGGATGTATCTAGATTACTTAAACAGTTTAAGAGCACTAAGAAAATGCTTAAAGGTTTGAAAAAGATGAGTAGAAGTAAAAAATTTAAATACCATAGATGAAATTTTTTGTTGTTTGGTTCTCTCTTCTACTTCTAATTACAGGATGTAGAAGTAGTGAAGATAAAGATTTAGTTTATAGAGAAGGGGAAGGCGAGGAAGTGAAGGTATGTATTGCCGCACTTCCTTCTAGCCTGGATCCTCATTTCCAGAACGATTGGCAAGCTATAATGGTGCTTGATAAGATTTACGATTCTTTAGTTAAATTCGATAAAAAAATGAGAGTGGTACCTTCTTTAGCTAAGAAATGGGAAAATTTGGATTTTCTTACTTGGAAATTTGATATTATTTCTATAAAGTTCCACAATTCTAAGAATCTCACTGCTAAAGATGTAGTCTTCTCATTTCTACGAGCTAAAAACAGCAAAAAATCGCACGTTTCATCTTATCTGGTTAGTATAGATACAGTGTGGAGCGAAGGTGATAGCGTTTTTATAAAACTGAAATATCCTCTTGTTACTTTCTTAAATAGACTTCCTTTTGTCTTTATTACACCTGTAGGAGACGACTTCTTCACAGAGATTAACTTTCCTATAGGGACCGATAAGTATAGATATGTGGGAGCGAATGATGGTGGGATTACCTTAGAGAATATAGAAAGTGTGGCCCAGAGATATCCTAAGAAGCTAGTTTTTATTGGGATTCCAGAGGTAAAAGAACGTATGGACAGGTTGATTGAAGGAGTTTGCGATATATCAGTGGGATCCTTTAATTACTTTCACATAAAAGAGATCGAAAGACAGGGTTACCTTGTAAAAGTGACTAACGGTCTAGCGGTTTTTTACCTTGAAATGAATCTTAGAAAACCTCCTTTTAACGATCGGAGAGTACGTAATGCTATCAGTTTGCTTATAGATAGAGAGAAGATAGTTGCATCTATTTTTCAAGGATTAGCTGTACCTGTAATCCAGATGGCTTCTCCTGAAGTTTTTGGTTATATCCACCATCTAACACCACCTACTGTAAATGTAGAGAAAGCAAAAAAATTATTAAGTGAGGCAGGTTATCCTAACGGTTTCTCTGTAACTTTGATAGTTAGTGCCATTAGGGATAATTTTGGAAAAATGATAACAAAAGACCTTATGAGGGGAGGGATCGATGTGAAAGTAAGATCCCTTAAATGGGAAGATATGTACAAGTTATCTATGGAAGGAAAGTTGGACTTCCATCTTGTAGGATGGCTAGAATCAACAGGAGATATAGGAGCTTTTTACGAGAGTATGCTCCATACAAAAAGTAGTTTTTACGGGCAGATGAATAACGTGGGATATTCCAATCCCGAAATTGATAATTTGATAGAAAAATCGTCTCGTACTACCAATTTACGCGAAAGACAACGGTTGTTAGAGCGGATTGCGTATATGTTTCTTCAGGATATGCCTTATATACCACTTGTAGCACCGGCTGAAGTAGCTGCTTCAAAAAAAGGTATAGTGTTTGATTTGAGACCAGATGGAATGATCGTAGATATAAAACTTGCAGGAAATTTGTAAAGATCAGACGTATTATACTATACAATTTTTTTAAGATATATAAAAAGCCTTATACGGTTTCGTATATACCTCTTGGTGCCAGTTACAGGTTTTCTTGGTGGGTCAAAACTTTTTGATCTATACGCGCTGTACTATAATTTTATAGCAGGATTTGTTATATTTAAGTGCGTTAGATGTGAGTGTTTACCTTTTCAGGAGGTTTTAAGATGGTAAAGATAAGGTTGAGAAGGATGGGTTCTAGAAATAGGCCTTTTTACAGGATAGTTGTATCAGATTCTCGCAGAGCACCTACAAGTATAGCGTTGGAGGAGATAGGATATTACGATCCTCTTAGAGATGCTAAAGATGGTATAAAGATTAATATGGAAAGCTACAACAGATGGATTAAAAATGGTGCTCACGTTTCAAATACTGTAAAAAGGTTGGTTAAAAAGTTTATGAAGTTAAATGACTCTGGAAAAGATCATAGCTAAATGGGTTTCTGCTGTTACAGATTCCAACAGAATAGAAGTTCGTAGCAGAGAAGAAGGTAAAAATATTGTAGTAGAAGTAGCTGTAGACAAGCCTTATATGGGGACAGTTATAGGTAAAGGTGGGAAATACGTTAAAGCCTGGAGTTTTTTGCTCAATTATCATGGCAAGAAGGAGAAGAAAGTTTACAAGGTTAAAGTCATTGATCTTGGATAGTATTCCTATAGCCTTGGATACGGTGGCTGTGGGTTATATAAAGGATACCCATGGTCTTAACGGTGAGGTAAAAGTTAGGGTGGAGAGTGATAATCCAGATAGGTTTAAAGAAGGAGAAAAACTTCTACTTTTTAAAAATGGAAAGAAAAAAGAAGAGCTTGTAATATCCTATACAAAAAGCACTTCTAAGTTTTTGGTGGTTAAATTTATTGGAATAGATAATATAGAAAGAGCCCTACAATTAAAAGGAGGATGGTTGGCTGTAGAACGTGATAGAGTTCCCCCTTTGGAAGAGAACCAGTTTTATTATTTCGAGTTGGTAGGATCTAAGTGTTACAACGGTAACAGCTTTTTAGGAAAAGTTATAGGTGTAATAGAAGGGAAAGGAGTGGATTTTATCGTAGTAAAGAATAAGGATAAAGAGATTCCTATACCGTTGAACGCAGATTATTTATTAAGAGTTGATAAAATGGAGGGTAAAGTATACTTGGATTTACCTGAAGGATTCGTTGAGATATGTGGATAGGAGTTATCACTATTTTCCCTCAACTGTTCGATATTTTTCTACGGACCGCGTTAGTTGGTAAAGCTATAAAGAAAGGGTTAATGCGAGTTGAAGTTTATGATCTTAGGAAGTTTGCCGATGACAAGCATAAAACTGTAGATGACTATCCGTACGGAGGTGGTGCTGGTATGGTTATGAAGGCACCTCCCTGGATAAAAGCTGTAAGAAGCGTATCTGAAGGGAAAAATGTACACCGAGTTTTACTATCTCCCCAGGGTAAAGTGCTAGATGATTGTTTAGTGCAACAACTCGCTAAAAAAGAGGCGTTGCTTCTGATGTGTGGAAGGTATGAAGGTATAGATGAGAGAGTAAGTATGTTAGTTGTAGATGAAGAGATATCGATAGGAAATTATGTACTCTCTGGAGGAGAGTTGCCTGCTATGGTAGTAATAGAAGCTGTGTCTCGTTATATACCGGGTGTCGTAAAAAGGGTTGAGTCTGTAAAAAACGATAGTTTTTCTAAAGGCATTTTGGATTATCCACACTATACTCGTCCTAGAGTAGTTGAAGGAATATCGGTACCACCTGTTTTGTTGTCAGGAGATCATGCGGCAATAGAGCAATGGCGAAAAAAAAAGGCTATCGAGAATACTTTGCAGAAACGTCCAGATCTTTTAACGAAGGAGGAAGAAAATGGATCAATTAATAAAAGAAGTTGAGAAAGAATACTTACGTAGGAAATTGAATTTTTCTCCGGGTGATACGGTTAAAGTGCACGTTAAGGTTAGAGAAAAGAAATTTGAGAAAAAGAAAGAAGTTGTAAAGGAGAGAATTCAGATTTTTGAAGGGATAGTTATAGCAATAAGAGGTAGTGGCACAAGACAGACTTTTACCGTTAGAAAGATATCTAGCGGTATAGCAGTTGAAAGGATCTTTCCACTACAATCTCCTAATATAGAGAAAATTGAGGTTGTAAGAAGAGGTAAAGTTAGAAGAGCTAAACTTTACTATCTAAGAGAAAAGGTAGGAAAGGACGCTAAGATTAAGGAAAGATTTTGCTAAAAGAACTGTCTAGACTGGAAAAAGAGTGTGTAGCTAGAAAGGCTCTGCCGGTAGCGGGTGTTGATGAAGTAGGTTACGGTGCATGGGCAGGGCCGCTGGTTGTTGCTGCCGTCCTTTTTGAACAACCTGTCTTTATTGCTGGAGTTAAGGATTCTAAAAAACTTACTCCTGAAAAACGAAAACAGTTAGCGGAAGTTATAAAAGAAAAGGCCACTTCGTGGTGTATAAAACAGGTGGAAGCAAGAGACATAGAACGGGGTAACTTAAGAGAATTAGTTGCTTTTCTTATGGAACAATCTGTAGCAGAACTGTATCCACCTCCTCAAGTCGTTATTTCAGATGCTGTGAAGTTAAATCTTCCCTGCACAGTTGTTGTAGAGAACAAAGCTGACTCAAACCATTTTTCTGTAGCTTGTGCCTCTATAATAGCTAAAGTTTACCGTGATACTTTGATGGAAAAGTTATCAGACTACTATCCGCAATATAATTTTGCTTCAAATAAAGGATATCCTTCTCGAGAGCATCTAAACGCTTTGGCCAAATTTGGCCCTTGCAAGGAACATAGGCTTACGTTTAAGGGTGTTATTAGAGGGTATTATAGTGAGAGAAATGGTGACTTCAAAAAAATCGTTATTTTTGATAATTAGTTTGTTTTCTAGATTTCTTAGTGCAGAAGATGTGCTAAAGATAAAAAAAGAAATAGATTTGAAAAAGGAAAAGATCTCTTTGATAATAGTAGAAAATATTTTTGGAGACGTCTATTTGAGAGATTCTAAGGGAGCTGACAAAGTTGAGTTATATACAACTATTCAAAATCTTTCTTTGGATAAAGGGTTGGCTTTAGAAGTACTTTTAGAAAAAAAAGAGAACGTAGCTATTTTCAAGATTATTAGACATGACAAAGGTTTTTCTACAGAAAAGGATAGGAAAGAAGATCGTTCACGTGCTGACATAACAGTTTTGTCTCCCTCTGTAGATTTAGTTATACTAACAGAAAAAGGTAAAATAGATATAAAGGGAGTAAGAGGGGAGATATATTTGTACTCTAAACACGGTAGGATAGAGGTAAAAAGGGTAAAGGAGTTAACTGTATTAAACAGGTATGGTCTGACGAGGGTGGTTGCGCCGAAAGGGTCTTCTGCATTTTTTAGTAGTGTTACAGGTAAGGTTGATATAGTTATGCCAGATGAGGGTGTTTGTATATTGGGTGCAACGTCAGGTTCGGTGGCTAGCGATATAGGTGCGTTCTTTTTGGAACGCCCGTTTAAAGAACCGAATAAAATTTTTCCGTTGTTTATTTCCGATAGTAAAGAATGTGGTTATTTTGGCCTCTTTAGTAGAAGGGGTGATATTAGAATAAGGATTTATGCGGAGGTAAAGAGATGAATGTTGTGAAGAAGGGGAAGGTTTTGTGCGGCGCATTTTTGCTAGTTTCTGCAGTACAAGCGCGAGAGAAATTGCCTGTGGTTATAAGAGGTGCAGAGGTTATAGGAGGACCGGTTACTCCGGGAGAGTTTATAGGGGATGTTCGCGATCTTCCTAAGGTACCTGAGTGGAAGAAGGGAATGCCTGTCAAAGAGATACCGCGTAGATCTTATCCTCCTGAAGTTGACAGATCAAAAGATGTTCCTTTTACTAAAGATCTATTAGTAGACGTTCAGAGGAAAGGTGTCAAAGTTCCTGATAGGGCATTTAGTACTCCTACGTTAGTATTTGACGGTAGCGGGTATTCCGGTGCAACACCTCCAGATACTGTGGGCGATGTGGGGCCTAATCATTACATCCAGATAGTTAATTCCAGTGGTGGTGCGAGTGTTAGGATTTACGATAAGTCTGGTAACATGTTAGCTGGTCCTTTCGCTATGGATTCGTTGGCTACGGGTGGTAATTGTACTAGTGGTTTCGGAGATGGGATAGTTTTGTATGATTGGATGGCTGATAGATGGATTATGATGGAGTTTGTATCGGGTGGTAACAACCTTTGTGTTTACGTTTCTAAGACTGCTGATCCTGTATCCGGTGGATGGTGGTTTTACGATATTACTGCCCCTCCATCTTTTCCAGATTATCCTAAATTGAGCGTATGGCACGATGGATATTACATAACATCCAATGAAGGTGGTAGTACTCGCCCTATATACGCTCTAGATAGAGCTAATATGTTAAACGGTGCTACTATGAGACCTGTGCAAAGGTTCACTGTCTCATCACTTCCAGGTTACTCTTTTCAGCTACTTTCTCCTGTAGACCATGATGGTCCTAACCCTCCTCCTGCTGGGTCTCCCGCTTATTTCTTACGTCATTATGATGATGAAGCTCATTCGGGATCTCCCGATCCAAACAGCGATTATCTGGAGCTTTATGAGCTTTCTGTCGATTGGAACAATCCATCAAACTCAGTTTTGCAAGGTCCACTTAATATACAAATAGCGGATTTTAACTCTAAATTTGAGGATTACAGTACTTTCTACTCCGTGCCTCAGCCAAATTCTACGACAGAGCTGGATCCTATTAGAGAAGTTGTGTTTCACAGGCCTGTGTATCGTAAGTTTGATACTTATGAAGTAATAGTTGGAGTACTACCTACAAACCTTTATCCCACCAGCAACAACAACGATGTCAGTGCAGCTTTGAGGTGGTTTGAGTTACGTAACACCGGTTCTGGATGGCAACTTTATCAAGAAGGTACTTTTGATGGTGCTCAACCTCTTTCTCAAAACCGTTTTGTTGCGTCGATAGCGATGGATCAGGCTGGTAATATGGCTATGGGATATTCTTTTACAGATATAGATACAAACAACCCTGTTTACCCTAGCATATATTATACTGGTAGGGTTGCTAACGATCCTACCGGTGTTATGAGTCAGGGTGACAACGTTATTGTAGTTGGACAAGGTGCACAAAATAATTCTGGTCGTTGGGGTGATTACGCTGCTATGAGCATAGATCCTAGCGATGATTGTACATTTTGGTTTACCACAGAGTATATTCCTGACGCTTCTGGTCAATGGGCTACAAAAATAGCGGCGTTTAAATTTGATACTTGTGGGTGTCAGAAAAATATACCTCCCATAAGCGATTTGAATGCTTCTGTGGCGGGGAATAATAATATCGAGCTTACTTGGAGTGACTCTTCTCATCCAGATATTACGGAGTATAGAATCTATAGATCGATGACACAGGGAGGACCTTATAATTTGATTCATACTGAGCCAGATATCTCTCCAGGTGTTGGAGGTTCTGGTAGTTATCAGTGGAACGATACGTCTGTTAGTGGAGGAACAACTTATTATTACGTGATTAAAGCTTACGATGGAGATAAATGTTTAGGACCTCCTTCTAACGAAGCTTCCGCTACAGCTACTGGAACTTGCTTATTCAGCCCTAACTTTGCCGGTGCTAGTAATGTTGAGGCTCCTTTTATGAACAGTTGTTCTTTGGTTGTAAAGTGGAATCATGGTACTAGCAATTGTGGAGGAGGTACCGACTTAAGATATAACGTATACAGATCTACAACTCCAGGTTTCACTCCTGATAACAGTAATTTGATAGCGTCTAATGTAAGTGGGACTTCCTATTTGGATGGGGGTGTTAATTACGGTTCCTATTACTATTACATAGTACGTGCAGTAGATCCTATAAATGGGAATGAAGAAACAAATACCGTTGAAGTTGTAGGGACTCCTAAAGGGGCTTTGACCGGTCCTACAAATTGGAGCGATGATGTTGAAGCGTATAGTACTATAGCGGATGCTGTATCTGCTGGATGGGGGCACGGTGCTTCTCAAGGGACCGACGATTGGCGTGTAGATACTACCGATCCTTATTCTGGATCTAAATCTTTTGCCTCTGACGACGTCAATGAAATTACAGATAAATGGTTAATTTCTCCTGAGTTTGTAGCTAGTAGTTCATCGTCACTCACTTTTTGGCATAAGTACAATTTTGAAGCTACTTACGATGGAGGAGTTCTCGAGATATCAACCGATGGAGGTACTACGTGGCAAGATCTAGGTTCTTATATAACGCAAGGTGGCTACACTGGTACTATAGATGGGACTTATGGTAACCCTATCGGTGGAAGATCCGCTTGGACTGGTAGTCAGACAACTTATACACAAGTGACGGTTGATCTTAGCGCTTTTAACGGTTCGGCTATCCAGGTTAGATGGAGAATAGGGACAGACTCATCTATAGGTGCAGGTACTTGGTATATAGATGATATAACCTTCAACGCTGTCTATTACCCAGGTTCCTGCTCCGCCCTTACAAATATCATATTTATCAACGGAGGAAATGAACCTGGTGATGATAGTTGGAGTGCTCATATAGAGTAATATTAAAATCTCATAAGATTAAAAGTGCGAGGAACACGCTCGTTTCCTCGCACTTTTTTACGTAAACTGGATTGTTATTATGGGGATTGTTAATTAAATGGGATCAAGTTCAACCTTAGCTTACTTCATTTTGTCTATTTTTTCCCATCTTTCTATTATAGGTTGCCAGTCATCTACATCTTCTGGCATCGGTTCACCTTTTTTGGGTGTATAGAAAGGTCTTTGTAGAAACCATGGGAGTTTTAGGATTTCTTCCCATTTTTTATCGTATTTTATCAAAGGTTCGCTACCTTTGATAAATTCTTCATTTATAACAGTTTTTGCTTCTTCTATAGCCAGGAGTCCTGTGTAATATTCAACTTTTACTGTAGATATACCGGAAGGTTTGTTAAAAACCGCTTCTTTTGAAATCCATCCAGATTTTAAACCTTTTAAGATAAGTTCCTTCCATGCTGGTAGTGCTGCTTTTGCCCCTGTCATTCCTTTGCCTAAAAATTTCTCCTTGTCGTATCCTACCCATACAACTATTGTATATTGCGGTGTAAATCCAGCAAACCATGCGTCTGTGAATCTGCTTGTAGTTCCTGTTTTACCAGCTATATCTAGTTCCAATTCTCTTAGAGAGCTACCGGTTCCTCTAACTGTTACTCCTCGCATCATATTCAATAGTACGTATGCAACCTTTGGATCTATTTTTGAAGATATCTGTGGAGTGTGTGAGAATATGGTTTTCCCGTATCTGTTTTTTACTTCTTCGATAAAAAACGGCTTTATTTGTAGGCCTAGATTAGCTATTGTTACGTAACTGCTCGCCAAATTTAGTGGAGTTACTTCTACAGTTCCCAAAGCAGCACTTGGATAGTGCGGTATTTCTGCGTTTAAACCACATTTCCGGGCAAATTCCTCAACTTTTTTATATCCAATTATTTGCATAAGTTTTACAGCAGTAACATTTATAGAGTTCTCTAAAGCTCTTCTCAAGGTTACTATTCCGTAGTATTTACGGTAATAATTTCTGGGACTGTACTCTATTTTCCCGGATGCTCCTTTAAATGCTACCGGTCCGTCAAATATTGTATCTGAAGGGGTGAAACCAGATTCTATAGCTGCACCGTATAGGAACGGTTTAAAAGCCGATCCTATCTGTCTGCGAGCTTGCGTTGCCCTGTTAAATTTAGTTTTATCCCAACTCCATCCTCCAACTAGAGCTCTTACAGCACCACTCCTGTTTTCTATCACTATTATAGCCCCTTCTATAAGAGGCTCCTGTTCTAAAAAAGCTTTTAGTGTACCATTATCGTCTTTTTTTACCTTTATTAGGATAATATCTTTGGGAGAAAGTATTTTTCTAAAATCTACTGTTTTTACCCATTTAGTTTGGTCTCTACCTAAAGTAAATGAGAAATCTTTAACTTTTACTCTTATTGAATCTTTTTTTACCTTAGTTACTACAGCACGGTATAGTTCATCTTCTTCTAATGTTTCTATATATTCCCATTCAGGTATTTTTTGGTTTATGTTGTTCAGTTTGCCTATAGGACCTCTAAATCCTTTTAAATGTTCTAGCTTTAGCAGCTGGTTGCGTAGAGCCTGTTTTGCATCTTTTTGTATCTGGAGATCTATGGTTGTTTTAACAGTAAAACCTGCTTTATAGATTGTGTGCGAACCGAATCTTTTTGCTAATATTTTCCTTACCTCCTCAGCGAAAAATTCTCCAACTCCTCTTTTTAATTCGGTTCCTTTGTTCAGGTTTAAAGGAGAGTTTAGAGCTTCTCTGTATTTATCTTTACTTATAAAGCCTACTTCGTACATTCGTTTTAATACTTGGTTTCTTCTTGCTAACGCTCTTTTAGGGTATTTAAAGGGGTTGTATCCCACAGGTTTTTGAGGTATTCCTGCTAATAGTGCAGCTTCAGGTAACTCTATTTCCGATAATTTTTTATTAAAGTAATATTTGGCTGCCGCTGCCATTCCGTAAATTCCTTCTCCCATGTATACTGTGTTTGCATACATAGTAAGTATTTGTTCTTTTGAGTATCTCTTTTCTATCTCTATAGAAAGTAATACTTCTGATAGTTTACGTGACCATGTCCTTTCATGTGTTAAAAAGAGATTACGAGCAAGTTGCATGGTGATAGTAGAAGCTCCCTGTTTGATGGTACCGTACTTTAGATTTACTATAGCTGCTCTTAGAACTCCTTTTAGGTCGATACCTCCGTGTTTTAGAAAATTTTCGTCCTCTATTGCTATGATAGCTTTAGCTAGTATATGTGGTAGTTGTCCTGGGAAAATTATGATTCTTTTCTCGAGAGCATATTTTTTAAATGGTATACCGTTTCTTGATATAAGAGTTGTTTCTAAATTTGGTTCTATATTTTCTATCATAGATACAAGAGGCATTTTTATTTTGTATCCAATTAGAATACCTGCAATAGTACCTGATAACGCAGCAACTATTGTTAGGGAGAAAAGTTTTATAAACTTTCTGGATAACATTTCGTATTGTAAAAGTTTGTCTCCATAGAAATTAAATTAAAGTTTAAAATATAGTATAAGTTAAGTTATAGGGTTATGTCTAACGGTGATAAGAATCTAAATGAAATCCCTGAGATAGTTCAGATCGAATCGTATAAACCACCGTTAAAGTCTAGTGCCCCTAGGTCTTTTGTTGTAATTAGTTTGTTATCTATTGTAGTTCTTGTAGGTGGAAGTACCTTTATTTTCACCCTATTTCTGGCTGATTCAGCTATTTTGTGGATACTTGAGAAAGTTGAGAAGAAAATGTTGGACGCGTTTCCGGAAGATCTAGATCAAAGTTTGAAGCAAGAGTTTGTAGAAAGTTTTTCTGCTTATAGAAAAAAACTCGTTGAAGGTTCTATAGATAAAAACAATATTAAAAAAATTAACAGAATTATTTACGATTTGGCAAATAGGAGAAAAGGTGAGATTAGCGTGAGTGATGTAGAGTACTTTGTCAAGAGTTTAAAAGATGCCGTACGGTAAGTTCTCAGTAGAAGCTCCTTTTTCTACTACAGAGGAACAATTAAAAGTTATAGACAGTATAAGTAAAGGCTTCTTAAAAGGTTGTAATTCGCAGGTTCTGCTTGGTGTTACAGGATCTGGAAAAACTTATGTAATGGCAAAAATTATAGAACGACTTAATATACCCACTTTGGTTTTATCTCACAATAAAACTTTAGCAGCTCAGTTATACCAGGAATTAAGAGAGTTTTTGCCTTATAACGCTGTGGAATATTTTGTATCGTACTACGATTACTATTTACCTGAAGCTTATATTCCGCAAACCGATACTTATATAGATAAAGAGGTTGTTCGTAACGAAGAGCTTGATAAGTTACGTATAAGAGCTACTAAATCTCTATTGGAACGTAACGACGTAGTTGTTGTATCCTCAGTTTCTTCTATCTACGGATTAGGTGAGCCTAGTCATTTTAAGAGTCTTTTGCTGTTTTTTTCTGTGGGAGAAGAGGTATCTTTGGATGATGCTTCATTTTCACTTGTTAGGATGCAGTATGAAAGAGCCGCTTATGACTTGTATCCAGGATCTTTTAGGGTTAGAGGAGATTTGCTGGAGATATTTCCTGTTTACGATGATAGAGGAGTGAGAATAGCTTTTTTTGGAGACGAGGTAGAAGATATTTCGATTTTCGAAGTTGTTTCTGGAAAAGTGGTAACGAGATTAGAGAAAGTAGCTATTTATCCCTGTAGCCATTACGTTGTGGGACAAGCAACTATGGATAGAGCTATAAAGTCTATAGAGCTGGAGTTAGAGGAACGATTGAAGTTTTTTAAGGCTCAAGGAAAGATTCTAGAGTATCAACGTCTTAAGGAAAGAACACGTAACGATTTGGCTATGTTGAGAGAAAAAGGTAGCTGTAAGGGAATAGAAAATTATTCTCGTCATTTAACTGGTAGAGCTCCTGGAGAACCGCCTCCTACTTTGCTAGATTATTTCCCTTCCGATTTTCTTGTTATTGTGGATGAAAGTCATCAAACTATACCGCAGCTAGTTGGTATGTACAAAGGGGATCGTTCAAGGAAAAATATATTAGTTGAGTATGGATTTAGATTACCATCCGCGTTAGATAACAGACCTTTGAGATTTGAAGAGTTTATGGATAAAATATCAAAAATTCTTTTTGTGTCTGCTACTCCTGGACCGTACGAGCTTAAAAATGCCGAAAAAGTTACCGAACTATTAGTACGTCCTACAGGTATTCCAGATCCGAAGGTAGAAGTTAAACCAGCTAAGGGTCAGGTAGACGACCTGATAGGCGAAATCAAAAATACCTTGCTTAAAGGATTCAGGGTTCTTGTTACTACATTAACCAAAAGAATGGCTGAAGATTTAACGGAGTATTTAAAGGATCTAGGTATAAAAGTTGCTTATTTACACAGCGATATCGATACTTTGGACCGTGTTGAGATTTTGAGGGATTTTAGGTTAGGTAAATATGAAGTTGTTGTAGGTATAAATCTTTTGCGGGAAGGTTTAGACCTTCCAGAAGTGGGTCTTGTAGCTATTTTGGATGCAGACCAAGAGGGCTTTTTGCGTAGCACTACAGCTATAATTCAGACAGCAGGAAGAGCGGCACGTAATCCGCAAGGTAGAGTGATTCTATACGCTGACAAAATAACTAAAGCGTTAAAAGAAGCTTTAGTTGAGATGGAACGTAGAAGGAAATATCAACTTGAATATAACAGCAAACACGGTATAGTACCACGGGCTATAGAGAAAAGTGTAAGAAAAAACGTAGCTGTTCTTTCAGTACAAGAAGAGAAAAAGGTCGAAATAGTGCAAGATGAAGGTTTGGATAGAGAGGCTATTTATAGGAAAATGATTGAAGCTGCAGAGAATTTGGAGTTCGAACTAGCTGCTGTATATAGAGATATGCTGTATAAAAAAGTGCAACAATGAAGAGGGGTGATCTAGGTAGTTTACCTGAGAATCCTGGTATATATATCTTTAGAAATAGAGACGGTTCACCACTTTACGTAGGAAAGGCAAAATCGCTAAAAAAACGGATCGTGTCCTATTTTTCTTCCTCTCTCGAGTCAAGACTGGTAAGGATGGTAGAGGAAGCTGACAGATTGGAAGTTGTAACCACATCTACAGAAGAGGAGGCGTTTTTGCTCGAACAAACTTGGATTAGAAACTTAAAACCTAAGTATAATATAAAGCTTACAGATGATAAAAGCTATCCCTTATTGGCAATAAATTTTAATGACCCTTATCCTTATATATACATAACGCGTAATCGTTCTTCAACTAATAGTAGAAAGAATGTTAAATATTTTGGACCTTTTATAGGTTTCTGGAAAGCTAGAAGAGCTCTTAGGGTGGTTCAAAGGCTTTTTGGCATAAGGGTGTGTAAGTTTTCTATTTCAAAGAAACTCGATAGACCGTGTATATATTACAGTATGGGTATGTGTTCTGCACCTTGTGTTGAATGGGGGATTGATAAGGAATCGTATATGAAGAAAGTGATAGAAGCTAAGGAGTTTTTACAGGGTAAGAAAAAAAACGTTATATCAACTCTATATGAGAAAATGGATAAGGCTGCAAAAAAACTTGATTTTGAGCGGGCTGTTTATTTCCGCAATTTGATTAGGGATATAGACGCTATTCAAGGTGAATACAAATTGTATTCTTTGAGGGGAGAGAACCTGGATATAGTTGGAATCTACTCAGATTCTAGGATAGCGGTTGTTGCGCTGTTTATAATGAGAGAAGGAAAAGTGGTTGAGAGGGAAGAATACTTTTTTGAAAACACCTTTATATCGGAAGAGCAGGTGGTTAGAGAGTTTCTTATAAACTACTATACCAGTCATGTGCCACCTAAGGTTATAGTTTTACCTGTGGAAGTTGAAGATTTGCCTTTTATATCTTCATGGATAGAGAAGATTTTTAAAACAAGAGTTCAATTTTTAATTCCTAGAAATGGTATAAATTTCGAGCGTATAAAGTCGGCATGTGAAAACGCTAAAGTTGCAGCTTTTAGAAAACTTGGTAGATTTGTAAATGATACCACTTTATACGCTATACAGGAATTGCTTGCACTATCTAAGGAACCTAGAGTAATAGATGTTATAGATATATCACATATGCAAGGTAAACTTACAACTGGCGCTGTAGTCTCGTGGAAAGATGGCAGATTGTGTAAAGGTAGATATAGAAGTTTTAATCTGGAGACAGGTAATAACGACTACGAAAGCCTAGTAGAGGTGATTCGTAGAAGATATCTAAAAGACAGAAGAGATCTACCCGATTTGTTGGTTATAGATGGTGGTATTGGGCAGCTTAATAAGGTTATAGAAACTTTGAATGACGGTGGGATCGATTTAGACGTCGTAGCATTGGCAAAAAGAGAAGAGGTTGTAATTACTCCCTTTGGATCTTTGAAGTTGGATATAAATAGCGAAGTTATGCATTTTTTGAGGATGTTGCGTGATGAGGCTCATAGGTTCGCAAAATCAAGGCATAGTAAGAGGAGAAAAGGAACGATTAAGTCTCAGTTGGAGTGTATACCTGGTATAGGTCCTAAGAGGGCTAGAAGGTTACTTGTTCGTTTTGGTAGTCTGGAGGAGATAAGAGCCGCTAGTGAACAAAAGTTAGCTTCTGTTGTAGGAGCTAAATTAGCTAGTAGAATAAAAGCTTATATAAACAAGTAAAGTGGAAGCTTGTGTAAAATGTGAAGTAGGAGGGTAGAGAAGAGATGAAAAATTTAGAGGTACTTGCTTGGTTGAGAAAAATCTTTTCAGAAGAGTTGACGGGCCGTCTTACTATTGAAGCTCGGGATAGGATTCATACTTTCTATTTTTTAAAAGGGGAGCTTTACTTGGAGTTTGCTAGTAGAATAGGGTCCAAAATCTATCCTTTACTAGATAAAACCACTTTTCACAAAACTCTTGTTTCTCCTCCAGATCCTGATAGAGGATGGGAAGAAGAGACTAAACCTGGAGCTGTGTTGGAAGCTGAAAATAAAGTATCTTCTCTTATAAGGGAATTAGCAACTGAACTTTTCAATAGTGAAATAGTTAACATTAAGTTTGATGGAGGGCCAAAATCGCAGGTTTCAGATCTCGTTGGTCCTATACCTCTGTCACTTATGATAATGGAGTTCGTTGGTGTGGGAACCAATATAGATGAAATTTTGAAATTTTTAGGTGGCTTTGGATCCTATTTAAAGTCTAATCCCGATCCTAAGCTTATAAGAAGGGTACCTATCCTTGATGACAGAATGAAAAGCATATTGGCTATGGCTATGTCTCCTATCAAAGTTGCCAATATTCTTCAAAACGTCGTGTATGGTAGAAAAGAAGCTATGTTGGATATATACAAGCTTATATCTGTTGGATTATTAGAAAATTTGGGAACCTCTATAGAAGGTGGTGAAGGGGTTGTTGTATCTCTAAGGCGGTTGGTTGATCCTCCTGTATTGGAGAAGTTTCTTAAGAAATTTGAAGACGATCTGGACGATTTTCCCCTAGATATAGATAAAGGTGAACATAGGAAAAAGATTACAGATCTATTTAACAATATATCTAATATAAATTATTATCAGTTGCTTGAAATTAACACTTCAGCTGATGAACTTGAAATTGCAGAAGCTTATGAAAAAGTTGCTCGTATTGTCCATCCTTCTCATGCAACAGCCATTGGAGTAGCAGAAGAGATCCTTACTACTCTCTTTGAGATGGCTACAGCTGCTTATTTGACGCTAAGCGATCCTAATAAGAGAATGGAGTATGACAAGACAGAAGGGCTTATAGAAGGTGAAGAGATAGATCAGGAAAAAATTAAATTGGAGCAGAAAAAACTAGCTGAGATAAACGTAAAAAGGGCAGAAAAGCTGATAGAAAAGGCGGAGTATTTTGTGGCTCATGAGCTTTTACGTCAAGCTGTTATATGGGATCCATCTCCTTATAACTGGTATTTACTTTCTGTAGTGCAAGCTCAGAATCCTAATTGGTTGGATATGGCTCTAGATAGTATAAAAAATGCTCTTAAAGAAGACTCTCGAAACCCCGATTATAGGATGCAGATGGGGCGTATCTACGAAAAGAAAGGTAAGAAGGAGGAAGCAGCTCGTAATTATGCTATGGTTTTGGAAGTTTCTCCTAACAGGTCAGATGCGGTTGAAGCGTTAAAACGAGTGGGAAAGCACGTTGTGAAGAAGGGATCGTCACTTAAAAATGTGCTAGAAGAAGTATCTGAAGGTGGAGGAATATTGGATGCTATAAAAAGATTTTTCCGGGGAATGTGATATACGTAATAGACGGCTATAATTTGGCAGCTAAGGTTAGAGGAAGTTACGTTGTGGGAAAACCAGAAAAGGCTATCCCCATTATACTTGATCTTGTACGTGGGAAGAGTGCTACGGTAGTTTTTGACGGTTATCCTAGTAAAGAGATAGCTACGTGCTTTGGTAAAGTAAAAATAATTTGGAGCGGAGATGAAACTGCAGATGATGTTATATTTAAACTTGTTAGGAAAAACCCTAATGCGGTTGTAGTTACCGATGATATAGATCTTAAAAATAGATGCCGGGGTATTGGAGCTAAAGTCCTAGCAACTTCTTCGTTAATAGAGTCAAGAAAAGGTAGATCTACAAAAAAATCCCTCCTTACTGAAAAAGGAGGGGAAGGGAAAGTAGACGTAGATTTTTGGCTTAAATTCTTTAATTCAGAAGGTAGTTAAGTATCGATCTATCTCCCATTTGTGCACTTGAGTTATATATTCGAGCCATTCCATCTCTTTTGCCGCCACAAAGTTGGAGAAAATATGTTCACCTAGTGCCTCTTTTATAACGTTGTCTTTTTTGAGGTTATCTATAGCACTGCCAAGATTTGTCGGAAGCGATTTTATTCCAAACTTTTCTTTCTCCTCTTGTGTCATGCTGAATATGTTTCTTTCGACAGGCGAGGGAGGAATAAGGTTCTTTTTAACACCGTCTATCCCTGCTGCTAGCATAACAGTTAAAGCTAGGTAGGGGTTAGATGAAGGATCTGGTACCCTAACTTCGCATCTTGTAGATCTTCCTCTTTTTGCCGGTATACGTACAAGAGGACTTCTGTTGTGTAATCCCCAGGCTATATTTGTGGGCGCTTCATAGTGTGGAACCAGCCTTTTGTAGGAATTGACCGTTGGATTTGTAACAGCTACAAAAGCGCTTGCGTGCTCAAGAATTCCCGCTATATAACTGAATGCTACTTTGGATAGCTGGTACGTGCCATTAGGATCAAAGAACGCATTTTCGTTATTAAGGGTAAACAGGCTTTGATGTGTATGCATTCCTGAACCGTTCACTCCAAAGAAAGGTTTAGGCATAAAAGTAGCATGAAGATTGTGTTCGAGAGCAACTTTTTTAACCACAAATTTGAATGTAGATAGATTGTCTGCACACTCTACAGCCTCTGCGTATTTAAAATCTATCTCATGCTGTCCAGGTGCCACTTCATGATGTGCAGCCTCGACTTCGAAACCCATCTCTTCTAAAACCATTACTATATCTCTTCTGCATTCTTCTCCTCTATCTACAGGTGTTAAATCGAAATATCCTCCTACATCATGTAGCTCAACTATAGGGTCTCTTTTTGCATCTAAAGGTAGTAGAAAGAATTCCGCCTCTGGACCTGCCACCATTTTAAAACCAAGTTTCTTGGCTTCCTCAACTTGCCTTTTTAAAGTTTGTCTTGGACATCCCTCAAACGGAGTTTTATCTGGTTTGTAAATGTCACATATAAGACGAGCCCCTTTAGAGCCGTCGGGGTTCTTCCACGGATTTATTCTCCAAGTGGAATAATCAGGTACAAGAAGCATGTCTGATTCTTCTATTCTTAAGAAGCCTTTTATCGAAGAACCGTCAAACATTATTTCACCATCCAACGCTTTTTCAAGCTGACTTCTCGATATTTCAACGTTTTTAAGCACCCCTATTATGTCTGTAAACTGCAATCTTATAAACCTAACACCTTCCTTGTCAGCCTCCTTTAATATCTCATCCCTTTTCATTATTTAACTCCCTCCTATTTTGTTTGTAAGAGATTTTTAATTCTCTAATGATAAGCGTTTTTTAGCAAAAAAACAATAATTTTGATGGGCGTGTAAAAACGTTTATATTTTTTATATACTAGCTATTTAGAGGATGGAAATATGGTCGTGAGGTCCATTTTAACTAAGGCTATTGATGGGGAAAGAATAGATTGTGATCAAGCAGTAATGCTTCTTAAAGAAGGTGATCTTCTTGAGTTGGGTGAGGCTGCTCATGATATACGTTGTAGAAAGAATGACCCTGAAGTAGTTACTTACCATATAGACAGAAATATAAATTACACAAATGTGTGTGTATATAGCTGCTCTTTTTGTGCGTTTTATAGACGTAAAGGAGACGAGGATGCATATCTCCTATCGTTTGAGGAGATAGGAAGAAAGGTAGAAGAAACTTTGGCTCTTAGAGGTACTGGTATTCTTCTTCAGGGCGGAGTGCACCCAGATTTGGGTATCTCATTTTATGAAGATTTACTTTCCTATCTAAGAGAAAATTATCCTATGATCCATAGGCACGCTTTCTCTCCTCCTGAGATCAAGTTCATAGCTAAAAAAGAGCGTAAAAGTTTTGCTGAAGTTATAGAAAGATTAAAGAAAGCAGGATTGCAATCTATCCCTGGGGGTGGTGCTGAAATTCTAGTAGATAGAGTCAGAAAAAGAATAAAAGCTTTTCCTAAGTGTTCTGCAGATGAATGGTTGGAGATAATGGAAACAGCTCACAATTTAGGGTTGAAAACTACTGCTACTATGATGTTTGGTGCTGGCGAAGAGATAGAGGATAGGATTGAACATCTTAGGAAGATAAGGGATTTACAAGACAGAACGCACGGTTTTACGGCTTTTATTGGTTGGAGTTTTCAGCCGGGTAACAATGAAATGTCAGATGTGAGAAAGGCAACTTCTTTTGAATTTTTGAAGATGGTTGCAGTATCAAGAATTTTCTTGGATAATTTCCAACATATCCAATCCAGTTGGCTTACGCAAGGTAAGAAGGTGGGACAGATAGCTTTGCGTTTCGGGGCTGATGATATGGGATCTATTATGATAGAGGAGAACGTTGTATCTGCTGCGGGTCTTTGTTACAAGATGAGTAGGGAGGAGATGGAGTATCTTATATTGAGTGCAGGCTTTAAGCCTTTACAGCGTTCAAATCTGTACGATAAGTATTACTATGATACTGAGGAGCTAGATAGAATAAGTAAATATTATTGGGAAAAATTGTATTCTCCAATACTTTCCCGATAGTCTGCTTTAGAGGTTTTGCCAGGGGATTTCAAAAACTTCTAAGGGTTCAGATATTCCTTTGAAAGTGAATCTGCCTAGGGAATGGGGTTTAAATAGGTCGTGCGGAATGAGCTGAGCAGTACTTTCTCCTATACAGATAGAATCTGGTTTAGCTGCTGAGCTTTCTATACGTGCGGCTATGTTGACAGTGTTGCCTATAACTGAATAATCTACCCTTTCTTTACTTCCTATATCACCAACTAGTGCAGTACCACTGTTTAAAGCTATTCTCACTTTTAATGGGGGAGAGTTCTCCTTCTTTAAAGTTTCGTTTATCAAGCTTATTTTCTTCTGGATATCTATTGCAGCTCTTATGGCTCTAACTGCATGGTCTTTGTGTTTTATAGGGGCACCAAAGAACGCCATGCAGCAATCACCTATGAACTTGTCCAACGTTCCCCCGTGGGCAAAAATGATATCCACACTGCAATCGAAAAATATCTGTAGAAGAGAAGCTATCTCATAGGGAGGTAAAGATTCTGTAAGAGGAGTAAATCCTACCAAATCTGCGAACATAACCGTTACGTGGTAGGTAGAAAGGGTTTGGAAGTTTTTCGAGGTTTTATCTAAAGTCTTTAAAATAGTATCCAATATCTGAGGAGAGTGATACCTTCTTAAACTGTTAATAAGCATCTTTTCCGTCTCTAATTGAGATGAAACTTGGAGCTTCTCTATCGCTATGGCCATATAGTTGGCTATAGAAGTGAGAAATTCGAGATCTTCTTCTGTAAATATTCTATTTTTAAAAGTTGAATCTACTTGTATTACTCCTATTATATTTATGTCGGAGTAGAGAGGTACACAAAGAGCTGACCTTATAGAATGAATCATTATAGACTCTTTAACTTGAAAGCGGTGATCTTTTTGAGCATCTGCCGTAAGCAGAGCAACTTTTTTTTGCATAACCTGCTGCAGTATAGAGTAAGAGATAGGGATATCTTTTTTTGGAGGGTATAACATCTCTTTATTGTTTATGATGGCTGCTATGCATTTTAGTCTGCTTGTTTCTTGGTCCTGAAGTAAAACGAATCCTCTTTCGAAATTTAGCACTTTTTTAGCAGTTTTAAGTGACTGCATGCATATATCCGATACTTTTTCCGCTTTTAATAGATATTTAGCTAAATCGTTTATAGCTAATAGCCAGTTGGTGGATATTTTGGCTTCTTGCTGTACACGCTGTTGATCTAATTGTTCTACAAAGGATTGGATAGGTTTTATAACCGTTGCATTTTCTATAAAATCTAATTTTATTTCGGTTTTTGTAGGATAGCCTTCTACCTCTATCTCGAATATTCCTATTTTTATATGATCTCCATCCTCTATAGTAGTAGTTTGTTTATGTAGTTTTTCTCCGTTTACAATAACTCCGTTTGTACTCCCCAGATCTCTTATATACAATTTTGAACCGTCTTTTTTAATATATGCGTGTTTCCTTGAGACAGATAGATGGGGTAAGACTATGTCGCATTCCGGTGATCTGCCTATGATTAGAGGTTTTTCACCTATAGGAATGAGAGGTTTTGCACTGTTTTTGATTTTCAAATAAAACATGACATCTTATAAAAGCAACTTTCTTATCTCTCTTATTACTCTACGTGCATCTGCCCTTCCTATTTCTATTATCCTTGCTGTATATACGCTTGTAAATAGTAATAGACTGGCTAAATCTTTTGGTATCTCTCCTCTCCCTACCTTTTTTAGGAGAAATCGTAATATTCCAGGAAACTCTTCTACATATTCTTTAGCTATCTGTCCTAGATCCACAGATGGCCTTATTATTGCAAATTTTATTTTTCTGTATTTGGTTTCGTTTTCTTCGCTTATTAACATGTTTATTCGTTCCAGAGTCAGAGCATCGCTTTCTAGGGTATCTAAGAATATAGAATTTATAAGGGACTCAGCTATTATACCTGGTGAAGGTGCGCTAGACGGAATGCAGTGGTCCACAGTTGCTACTTCTTTGTGAGTCCTGTTTGATATGGCTATTATTTTATCTGCACCAAGGTGTATAGGAGCGGAAAAAGGCGCTATAAGCCTTATAGAACCGTCACCGTGCCAACATCCTTTTATCTCTACTGCGGGAAAGAAGAACGGAATGGCAGCAGAAGCTTTGACGTGAGATAAACCTATTTTTGTAGATACTCCTATTCTTCCTGTTCTGCGCCACAAGATTTCATCGTTTGATTGTACCCATGTAAAATGAACCCCTGTAGTGTAATTTAAGGTAGAAATAGCTAAAGCTTTTATATGCCCCTCTTGCACGTTGCGTTCTATTCCGTATATCTTGCTGTCGACACAAGTAAATACTTTCCTTAGCAATTTGTCAAACGGGGTGGTGTTTAAAAGGGCACTGGGATGGCTTTTAATTTTGTAAGGAGGTATAAGTAACTGATTTGTCCATTGAATCACCAACTTTGCAAAAGAAGATAGAGAAGTATCGAAAATTAAGTCAAATTCCAAAGACTCCCAAATCTCCACAAGTTTGGTTAACGCCGCTTTCATATCGGCAGCGTTAGCAGCTATATACGCCGCATTTAATGCACCGGCTGAGGTTCCGTACAGTATCTCTATCTTTAACTCTTCAACGTTGTGAACAAGCTCGTATAGAAAACCAGCTTGATACGCTCCTCTTGCACCTCCACCGCTCAAAACTACAGCTACCGCCATTCTTATACATATTACGTTATCTATTTACAGAAAAAATTTAAAGCATGTGGAACAATCTTCTACTCTCTTTTATAGCGTGTAAAACAGTTTTGTTTCCACTATTCGTTTTGTTTGTAGCAGTCTACTATAGAAAAGATCAAAGAAGTACTTTACTGTTACTAGTTGGAGTAATCATATATTTGTTAAGGGTAGAGTATATAACCTCATTATTCTCCGTTGAATTTAATAACAGACCTGCTAGTTTGTACGGTATTGGTCTGGGTAAAAGTTTTTTTGCAATATATCTGGAAGATTATAGCAGGGATAGAAAGAGTTATCCTTTTGTATTAGGTGAATTTTCAAAAACTGAGAAGATACGGTTTGGCATCTTTTACTGTTCAGGAATAGTGAAAGCAGATAGAGAGTTTATTTTTCAATTGAAATCGGATTACTTGTGTTCTAGGAAAACCGTAGTTGTTTATTATCCTACGACAGAACCTATAGTGTCTGCTATTTTTTTGGGGGATAAAAGATATCTGCCTACGGTTGTCCAAGCTGCTGTAGAAAGGTTGGGAGTTAGTCATTATCTCGTAGTATCTGGTCTTCACTTTATGTTTCTTTTTTCTATCTTTAGGTTATTGCCTCTACCTTTTGCGCTAAGAATAGTATTCCTTTTTTTAGGAGGAACAGCTTACCTACTGATTTTAGGATTTCCTTTACCAGCTTTCAGAGCATGGATGTTTGCAGTTGTATATATCGTTTCTCGTGTAAGAGGATTTAAGATTGATACTAAAGAGAAACTCTCTTTTGCTGCAGTAATTTTGATGTTGGTAGATCCTCTATCTTTAAGATCTCTTTCTTTTCAATATTCTTTTGCAGCTGTTGCGGGTATAGTTTTCTTTAGAGATAAATTAGAAAAACTACTTGAGTATTTACCTTTTAAAAAGTCGGTTTCTGTATCTCTAGCAGCGCAAATACCAGTTTCTCTTCTAACTGAGTGGTATTTTGGTAATTTGGTACCTTTAGGCTTTTTGTGGAGTGTCTTATTTTTCCCGCTTTTCTTTATAACTTTTCTGTTTTCTCTGTTAGTAGTTTTTTTAAAAGTTATCTGTAACTTAGAACTACATTTACCAACATCGATAACCGATATATGGTACTCTCTTTTCTTTATAAAAATTCCTTTGATCGTTTCTGTTGTTTGGCCTTCACTTTTTACTTTGGTTTTTTTCATTCTGGTTTGTAAGAAAAAAAAGGTTGTTTTGTTTACCGCTTTGTCACTTTTAGATGTGAAGGATTTTCACAACGGTACCGTTATTTTCGGATACAACAACGGAGAGTTTGCAGTTTTTATTAATGATGACAAGGTAGTTGTTATAGAT